>DATIBR010000142.1 GCA_035457425.1 Terriglobales bacterium | reverse complement strand
CCGCCGAGCTGCCCCCGCTGCGCGCCGAGCAGCGCGCGGCGCCCGAGTGGGCGCTGAGCGGCGCGGCCGGCCGCCCCAAGCGGCTGATCGCCTCGATCCAGCTCCAGCCCGAGGCGCTGGAGGCCGCCAACTGCCGGCTCCAGGCCAAGATCGCCGCGATCGCCCAGAACGAGGTGCGCACCGTCGAATATCTGCTGGACGACGCCGACATCGTCGTCGTCGGGTTCGGCAGCGCAGGGCGCATCGCGCAGAGCGCGGTCGCGGCGGCGCGGCAGCGGGGGATCAGAGCCGGGCTGCTGCGCCCGGTCACGCTGTTTCCGTTCGCATCCGAGCGCTTGTCGGGGCTGGCGGCGCGCGGGCGCGGGCTGCTGGTGGTCGAGATGAACGCCGGCCAGATGCTCGACGACGTGAGGATCGCCGCCGCGGGTTTGGCGCCGGTGCGCTTCTATGGCCGCACTGGCGGCGTAGTGCCGTTCCCGGACGAGATCCTGGAGGCGATCGTCCAGCTCGACCAGGAGACGCGGCGGGCGCGCCCGCTTCCCAACGTCGAGCGGCTGCTCAACCATGTTCCGCAGAAAGTGGGGAATGGGCGTTAGCGGATGCGGGCTAGCAGATAGAATCGCTACCAACCCCAATCCTCTATCCCCTATCCCTCGTAAGAAAGGGGAGCGACGATGATCGTCGAACCAGTCGAGCAGCTCGTCTACCAGCGTCCACAGGCGCTGTGCGAGACCCTGACCCATTACTGCCCCGGCTGCACCCACGGCGTCGCGCACCGGCTTGTCGCCGAGGTGATCGACGAGCTGGGCATCCGCGAGCGCACGATCGGCGTCGCGCCGGTCGGCTGCGCGGTCTTCGCCTACAACTACTTCGACTGCGATTTCGCCGTGGCGGCGCATGGGCGCGCGCCCGCGATGGCCACCGGCCTGAAGCGGGTGCTGCCCGACACGATCGTCTTCGCCTACCAGGGCGACGGCGACCTGGCCTCGATCGGCCTGGCCGAGATCCTGCACGCCGCCGCGCGAGGTGAGAATATCAGCGTGATCTTCATCAACAACGCCATCTACGGCATGACCGGCGGCCAGATGGCGCCGACGACGCTGTCGGGCCAGGCTTCGACGACCACGCCCTGGGGCCGCCGGCCGTCGAACGAAGGATTCCCGCTGCACGTGTGCGAGCTCCTCGCAACCCTCGAGGCGCCCACCTACATCGAGCGCGTCGCGCTCTCCGACAACAAGAACATCATGCGCGCCCGCCGCGCGGTCCGGAAAGCCATCGAGAACCAGCAGAAGGGCGCCGGCTTCAGCTTCGTCGAGATCCTGTCGCCCTGCCCGACCATCTGGAAGATGGACCCGGTCGTCGCACGCAACTGGGTCGCCGAAAAGCTGATGCCCGCGTTCCCGTGCCAGGTGTTCCGCGACAAAGTCCACGAAGTGGTGGCGGAGAACCAGCCGCCACACAAGACGCCGGAAGAGATCCTCGGCGTCGCCAAGTCCGCCCAGCCGACCGAAGCGCTGCCGACCGCAAGCCATTTTCATGGCACCAAGTTGGACATCAAGGTGGCAGGCTTCGGCGGCCAGGGCGTGTTGCTGCTCGGCCAGATCGTCGCCGAGATGGGCATGCGCGAAAACCTCGAGGTGAGCTGGCTGCCTTCGTACGGCCCGGAGATGCGCTCCGGTTCGGCGCACTGCCATGTCTGCCTGTCGAAGGAGCGCATCGGGTCGCCGCTCATCTCGCACCCGGACGTGCTCATCGCGATGAACGAGATCTCGCTGCGCAAGTTCGCCGCGCAGGTGAAGCCCGGCGGTTTGATCCTCTACAACCGCGACGCGTTGCCGGAAGGCTACGCTGTCCCGAACGATGTGCACGTCGCATGCGTGCCCGCCGGCGAGATCGCCGACAAGCTGGGCTCGCAGAAGGTCGCCAACGTCGTGATGCTGGGCGCGTTGCTCGCCGAGACCGACTTCCTGCCGGAAAAGACAGCCGCGGGGACGGTCGAGACCATGGTCGGCGCCTATAAGAAGAACATGCTGGAGCTGAACCGGAAGGCGCTGGCCGCAGGCCGGGACTTCATCTTCGAGAAGGTGGAAGTCGGGCCGGTCGCCGGGCCAGATGGCTACTGCGAAACCTTCTAGAAACCCGGATCGACAGGAGGACGCAGTGGAATTGAATCAGGTAACCGGGGCGATCATCGCCGCAGCGATGAAGGTCCACACTGCTCTCGGTCCGGGCTTGCTCGAAAGCGCGTATCGCAGGTGCTTGCAGTATGAACTCACCAAGCAAGGGTTCAAAGTGGACGCCGAGGTCTGCGTTCCTCTCTGTTACGACTCGCTGCGCATAGAGGACGCGTATCGGGCAGACTTGATCGTCGAAGACTCCGTGGTCGTTGAATTGAAGTCGGTCGAGCAGATCCTCCAGATCCACGAGGCGCAGGTGATCTCGTACCTCAAGCTCAGCGGCAAGCCCCTTGGCCTTCTGTTGAACTTCAACGTGCTGCACATGCGCGAAGGTATCTGCCGTCTGATCAACCAGCGTCGAGATGCCGCCGCCGGCGCCAAGATGAAGAAAAACAACGCCTCCGCGTCCCCTGCGCCCTCCTGTCGTAATTAGAATAGCCGCCATGGCACCGAGCATAGGGATGATCACGACCACCTCCGACGTGAAGGACGCCGCGCGGATGCCGCTGACGGCCGAGCGGACGGCGTTGGTCGTCGTCGATATCCAGGAAAAGTTGCTCCCGCCCATCCATCAGAAGGAGCGGTTGGTCCGGAACGCGCAGCTTCTGCTGCGGCTGGCCGGGATCCTGAAGCTGCCGGTGCTGGCGACCACGCAGTACGCTAGAGGCCTGGGCGCAACGGTGCCCGAAGTCGCGTCCCTCTTCCCTGCCGGCGTGCAGCCCATCGACAAGCTGGAGTTTGGGTGCTTCGGGAACCAGGACTTCTGCGGTGTCGTGAAGAAACTGGGCCGCGAGCGCGACGCGCTGCTGGTATGCGGGATGGAGACGCACATCTGCGTGATGCAGACCGTGCTGGGCGCTTTGCGGCAGGGCTACGCGGTGCACGTCGCCAGCGACGCCTGCGGCTCGCGGGCGGAGTGGAACTGGCAGGTCGGGATCGAGCGCATGCGCGAGGCGGGCGCGGTCATCTCCTCCACCGAGATGGCCATCTACGAGCTGCTGCGCGGCTCCGGTGGGAAAGAGTTCAAGGAGATGCTGCAGTACCTGAAATGAGTACCGAGTACTGAGTACCGAGTTTCCCTCTATGAAGAAGACCGCGAAGCACGCCAAGAAAGCTGCTGCTCCCTCTCCCAACGGTTCCAGGCCGTCCAAGGACTACGCCATCCGGACGCGACTCATCCACGGGTCGTCGAAGACGCCGAAGTGGGACTACTCGCACCACGTCATCCCGCCCATCACCTCGTCGGCGACGTTCCGGCTGAGCTCGGCGCAGCGCGGCGCGAAGGGCTTCTTCGAGTTCGCGTGCGACACCATCGACACCACGCGCCAGGTGCCCATCTACATCTACGACCGGCTCGACGAACCGACGCGCGGCATGCTCGAGGAGGCCCTCGCGACCGCCGAGAAGGGCGAGAACGCGGTCTGTTTCGCCACCGGCATGGCCGCGATCACCGCGGCCATCAACATGTTGGTCCGCACCGGCGACGAGGTGCTGGCGCACCACACGCTCTACGGCTGCACTTACAGCTTCCTGACGAACTGGCTGCCGCGCCAGGGCGTGAGCGCGCGCTTCTGCGATATCAGCGATCCAGCCGAAGTCGCGCACAACATCGGCACGAAGACGCGCGTCGTCTACTTCGAGTCGCCGGTGAACCCCACGATGGAGTTGATCGACCTGCGCGCCGTGCGCGCGGTGGTGGACAAAGCCAACCGCGGGCGGCGCGAGGCCGAGCGCATCCACATCATCGTGGACAACACCTTCGCGACGCCCTACTGCCAGCGGCCCATCGAGCACGGTGTGGACATCGTGGTGCACTCGCTCACCAAGGCCATCGGCGGGTTCGGCACCGACATGGGCGGGGCGGTCATCGTGCCCAAGCACCTGCACAACGTGCTGATGCTCTATCGCAAGGACTTCGGCGGGGTGCTCTCGCCCAAGGCGGCATGGAACATCCTGGTGTACGGCTTGCCGTCGCTGGCGGCGCGCATGGCAAACATGCAGCGCACGGCGCGGCACGTGGCGGAGTTCCTGGAGAAGCACCCCAAGGTCGCGCGCGTGGCGTACCCGGGGCTGGCCAGCTTCCCGCAGCGCGCGCTGGCCGAGAAGCAGATGGTGGACTACCGCGGGAAGTTCGCGCCCGGCTCGATGATCTACTTCGCACTGAAGGAACGACCGGGGCGCTATGATGCGGGCGCGCGCTTCATCGACTACGTGGCCGACAACGCGTATTGCGTGACGCTGGCCGTCAGCCTGGGGCAGATCAAGACGCTGATCGAGAATCCTTACTCCATGACGCACTCGGCGTACCAGGCGGCGGAGTCGAACCCGCGCGAACTGGAGCACGAGAAGAAGCAGAAGCTCGACCCCGGCGGGATACGGCTCTCCATCGGACTGGAGGACCGGCACGACATCATCGCCGACCTGGAGAGAGCGCTGGAAAAAGCCTGAGCTACTCGGAAGCGCCGCTTCCCTTCACGCGCACGACGACGATCTTCGAGAAGCCCTCCCCGAAGGTCGGGGGCTTGAGCTTCGACGCCATGCGCTGCATCACGTCTTCCGGCACGACGCGTTCGCGCCGCCGGTTCCGCTCCATGCAGACCTCCAGCGGGACGTCGAAGAACACCGCCTGCACCTCGTAGCCGAACCCCTTCGCCATCTTGATCCACTGCTTGCGCTCGTGCGGCGAAAGGTTGGTCGCGTCCACGTAGTTCCACGGCATCTTGGCGATGAGGCGCGCGCGCAGCAGCGAGCGCAGCGTCGAGAACACCAGGTGCTGGTAACGCTGCTCAGTGATGTTGTCGAACAGGATGGTGCGGAGCAGGTCGCTGGAGAGCGGTGTGATGCCGCGGCGCTTGTACCACGTGCTCTTACCGGACCCGGGCAGGCCGATCGTCAGCACCACCACGCCGCGCGGGGCGCGCTTCTGCGTCGGCCTCGGCGGCTCCGGGATGGCGTTGGTCAGCGGCGGCGAGGAGAGCGATTCGGGCTGCGTCTCCACTTCGAAGCGACCGCGCTCTTCGCGGCGCGCCGGCTTGGGCTCCTCGAAGTCGTACGAGGGCACCAGCGGAGCGGAGCCCTGCGGGCGCTCCTGGCCGATCTTTCCGGTCTGTTCGGTGTCTGGGGATTTCCTGCGGCGTCGCATGCGTTCGCGCAACCATTTGCGCATGGCTGTAAGTTACACAAACAGCGTCCTTTGCGCAAACCGAGCCGGAAACGTCGCCGCCAGGGCTGCAGCGGCGGAGGTTTTGCTTCCCTAATCCTTCGCGGCGGCCTTCGCGGCCAGCGCCGCGCGCTCTTTCTCGGTGAGGGCTTCGTCGGGCGCGTAATCGTGGACGCCGCGCACCAGCTTGTGCGCCGGGATCTTGCGCAGCAGGTAGAGGAACTGGCGGGGCTTGGCGCCCTGGTTGGTCTTGGCGACCTCGTACAGCTCGTCCTGGTAGCGGATGGTGGTGAGCTGGTTCCATGGCTTCGGACGGCAACTGGCGATGAGCAGGTCGCCGGCGCCTTCGGGCTGCATGGTGTCGAGGACACGGGGCCCGAGCTCCTTTTCGCGCCGGTAGGCGCGCGCGCGCGCATCCAGCAGCGAGGCGAGGAACAGCGGCAACGTGGGCAGCGGTTCGTGGCTCACAATGATGGAGACGCCCCGTGTCACGCCTTCGACCAGGAAATAGAGGAAGAAGAGACTCAGCGGCTGGAAGAGGTAGGCGACGAGCAGGAGCGGGCCGAGCCCCATGACGGCAGTCTCGCCGCCCTGCTCCGCGGCTTTCACGGTGGCGTCACCCATGCCGGCGATCTGCGACCGGACGAACGCCGGGTAGTGCCCGCCGAGCAGCGCCAGGCAAACGAGCGCCTGCGCGATGCCGGTGAGGAGCGTCCCGGCGTTGACGTTCGCCACCAGCGAGGCGAAGTAGCTCTTGCGCCACGCTTCCGGCAGGAACGACACCCAGAGGCCGTTGAGAAATCCGAGCATGGGCCGATGTTGTATCACCACTGTTTCCCGCTTGAAACCGGAAACTGCTGCCTTGAGACTAGCGGGGATGCCGGAGCTCAATGTGCTGTTTTCGGAAGCGGCCATCGCGCACCGCGTGCGCGAGATGGCGGCGCAGATCGCTGGCGACTTCCGCGGCGAGCCGGTGGTGCTGCTGGGCGTGCTGAAGGGCGCGTGCATCTTTCTTTCCGACCTGGCGCGCGCGCTGCCGCTGGATTGCTCGTTCGACTTCCTCGCCGTCTCGAGCTACGGCAATAGCATGCACTCCTCCGGCGAGGTGCGCCTGATGAAGGACGTGGATGAGTCGATGGAGGAGCGCAACGTCATCTTGGTCGAAGACATCCTCGACACCGGCCTGACGCTCGCCTACCTCAGGAAGGTGCTGGCGGCGCACGAACCCAAGGCGCTGAAGATCGCCGCGCTGCTCGACAAGCCCTCGCGCCGCGTGCAGCAGGTGGAGGCGGACTACGTCGGGTTCACCATCCCCGACCACTTCGTCGTCGGCTACGGCATGGACCACGCCGAGCAGTATCGGAACCTGCGGGACATCTGCATCCTCAAACCGGCAGAATGATGCTGGCGCGGGCTGGCGAGTTTTGCTAGAGTCCGCCGTAGACAGTGTCTTCCCAACAGACATTGACGGTCGAACGGCCGGCTGGTTCGCGCGAAGACCAGGCGCGCGACTGGAAGCAGGTCGCCCGACTGCTCGATTCCACCCTCCTCAAGACCGAGACCACCCGCGACCAGGTGATGGCATTGTGCGACGAAGCCGCGCGCTTCGCGATGGCGACCGTCTTCGTGCATCCGGTCTACGTGTCGCTTGCTTGCGACGTGCTGCGCGGGACCTCGACGCTGGTGGGAACGCCGGTCGGCTTCCCGCTCGGCGCGGCGCTGACCACCAGCAAGCGCTTCGAGGCCGTGGAGGCTTTGCGGCTGGGCGCGCGCGAACTCGACATGGTGATGAACGTCGGGGCGCTGAAGTCGGGCGAGCGGCGCCTGGTCGAACTCGATATCCGGGCCGTCGCCACCGTGGCGCACGGGCGCGGGGCCATCCTGAAGGTCATCCTGGAGACGCCGCTGCTGACCATCGAGGAGAAGATCCTGGCGTGCGAGATCTCGGTGGCCGCGGGCGCGGATTTCGTGAAGACCTGCACCGGGTCCAACGGTCCGGCGACCACGGACGACATTCACCTGATGCGCGGCGTGGTCGGGGACCGCGCGAAGGTCAAGGCCTCCGGCGGCATCCGGACGGCCGCTGATGTGCGGCGCATGCTCGATGCCGGCGCGGATCGGATCGGGACGTCGACGGCCGCGCAGATATTGAGAGAGATGGGCGCGTCGTGAATCGTACGCACGCGTGAGCGAGCAGCCGATGACAGAGAATCCCACTTGCCCGGTCTGCGGCGCTATCTATAATCGCACCGCCGTGCTCCGCCAACTGCGCGAGAAAGCCCCGGACCTGTTCGATTTTGCGGTTTGGACGACAAGGTTTCGCTGCGTGCAATGCGGCGAGACGCTGGTGATCACAGGAAGGAACGACGAATGAGCGAAGCCGAGGTGGCAGCCCTCATCACCAAGCTGCAGAAAAGTGCTCTGACGATGGACAAATGGAACGCTGCTGAGGCGCTCGGGAAACTCGGGCCTGCCGCCAACAGCGCAGTGAGTGCGCTGGATAGCGCTATGCTGGACCGCGACATCATGCTCGCTCAACGCGCCGCCGTCGCGCTAGGCCAGATCGTCGGTCAGGATGCGGCCGCCGCACTCCTACTGCGTGCGGACCACATCCGAAAGACTCGCGGCCTCGCGCCCCTGCTCTGATCTCATCGGGCGTCGGCGTTCGAGCTTCCCGCCCTTCGCCACACTCGTTGCCGCGCCTTGTCAGCCTCGACCGCCGGTGACTGCTCGAAGGAGCGCGTATACAGACAATCCACAAGACGACCCGCTAAGATGGAAGTAGTGTCTACTCCTGTCCAAGCCAAGAGCGAGCCTAGTTCCCAGCGCTTCCAGCAGTTCCTGGTCGAGGTCGCCGACGTCATCAACACGACGCTCGACGTCGACACCCTGCTCACGCGGGTAGCGGAGGTCATCCGCCGTTTCCTCGACTACGAGATCTTCGCCATCCTGCTGCTGAACGAGCGCACGCAGACGCTGCGCATGCGCTTCGAGATCGGCCACCTGCCGGGCGTGAAGGAGCGGCTGCGGGTGAAGGTGGGCGAAGGCATCACGGGTACGGCGGTGGAGCGGCGTGAGCCGGTGCGCTCGGACGACGTGAGCCAGGTGCCGACGTACATCAACGCGCACCCGGAGGTGCGCTCGGAGCTGGCCGTCCCAATGATCGTGAAGAACCGGGTGATCGGCGTGCTCGACATCCAGTCGACGCAGCTGGCGTACTTCAACGACGAGCACGTGCGCATGCTCTCGCTGGTCGCCTCGCGCATCGCGGCCGGCATCGAGAACGCGCGCCTGTACACGCGCGTCGCGCGGCAGGCGCAGACGCTCGAGTTGCTGAGCGAGATCTCGCGCGAGCTCACTTCCATCCTGAACCTCGACCAGCTCTTCAAGCGGACGGCGGAAGCGCTCAACCGGCTCATCGACTACCAGATGTTCTCCATCCTGATGGTCGACAACAGCGGTCAGAAGCTGGAACACCGCTTCTCGCTGCGCTTCAAGCAGAGCATCCAGCTGAAGCACGACATCCCCATCGGGCGCGGGCTGGTCGGCGCCGCGGCGCAGAGCGGCGAGGCGGTGCTCGCGCCCGACGTCGCCAAGGACGCGCGCTACATCGCGCTCAACCCGGAGACCAAGTCGGAACTGTGCGTCCCGCTGAAATACAAGGAGCGCGTCATCGGCGTGCTCGACCTGGAGCACACCAAGCGCGGCTACTTCACCGAAGACCACATGCGGACGCTCACCACGCTGGCGGCGCAGATCGCCATCGCGGTCGAGAACGCGCGGCTGTACGAGCGCCTCGCCAAGGAAGAGCAGCGGCTGGAGCGCGACCTCGCGATGGCGCGCGAGCTCCAGCGGCGCCTGCTGCCGGCGTGCTGCCCCACCATCGCCAACGCGCAGCTGGCGGCGAAGTTCGTGCCCGCGCGCGAACTTGGCGGAGACATGTACGATTTCGTCCGCTACGCCGGGCGGCGGACGGCCATCGCCATCGGCGACGTGAGCGGCAAGGGCGCGCCGGCCGCGCTCTATGCCGCCCTGGCCAGCGGCATCCTGCGCTCCCACGCCACGCTCGAGCTCAACCCGGCGCAGATGCTGGCGGCGACCAACGCCTCGCTCCAGAACCGCCCGGTCGAGGCCCAGTACCTCTCGCTCATCTACGCGCTCTGGGACGAGCGCTCCAGCTCGATGCTGGTGGCAAACTCCGGCCTGCCGCGCCCCATCTTCTGCCACCAGGGCGAGACGCAGATCGTGGAATCGCGCGGGCTGCCGCTCGGCCTCTTCGCCGACGCAACCTACGACGAGGTCCGCATCCACGCCCAGGCCGGCGACGTCTTCCTCTTCATGTCCGACGGCATCATCGACGCCGCCAACGAAGCCGGTGAGACCTTCGGACGCGGCCGCGTGGAGCAGATCGTGCGCGCGAACCACACCCGCACCGCTGACGACATCGTCGAGGCTATTTTCGCGGCGGTGAACGCCTTCGCCGTGGGGATGGAGCCGTTCGATGACCAGACGGTGGTCGCGGCGAAGATCACCCAGTAGTATTCCCTCTTCATGTTCCGATACCACGACGACTCCTTGCACTGCGACGCGGTCGCGCTCGAAACGCTCGCGCGTACGTACGGCACGCCGCTCTACGTCTATTCGGCGGAAGCGATTCGCAGCCGGTATCGGTCGTTCGACGGCGCGTTCCGCGGCGTACCCCACACCATCTGCTACTCCGTAAAAGCGAACTCCACGCTGGGCATCCTGAAGCTGCTGGCGAAGCTGGGCGCCGCCTTCGACGTGGTGTCGGGCGGCGAGCTGGAGCGCGTGCGGCGCGCGGCGCGCGGGCGACTGAAGCAGACGGTGTTCTCCGGCGTCGGGAAGACCGAAGCGGAGATGGACGCGGCCCTGCGGGCGGGCATCCTGCTCTTCAACGTCGAGAGCGAAGGCGAACTGGAACTGCTGGCGGCGCGCGCGACCAAGCGAAAGAAGAAAGCACGCGTCGCGCTGCGCGTGAATCCCGACGTCCCGGCCGAGACGCATCCTTATATCTCCACCGGGATGCGCGAGCACAAGTTCGGTGTCGCGATGGGCGAGGCGCGACGGCTCTATGCCGCCGCCGCGCGGGACCGATGGCTCGAGGTCGCCGGCGTCAGCGTCCACATCGGGTCGCAGATCACCGACGTCGCGCCTTTCCGGGCGACGATGGAGCGCGTGGCGACGCTGGTGCGCGAGCTGCGCGCCGACGGACACAAGATTCACTACGTGGACGCCGGTGGAGGCCTCGGGATCGACTACCAGGGTCCCGCGCCGGGGCGGAAAGAAGATCTCGAAGACCGATGCGGCGCCTACGCAACTGCCGTTACGTCACCGCTGAAGGGCCTTCACCTTCATCTCTTACTTGAACCGGGACGTGCGCTGGTCGGCCCTGCGGGCGTGCTGCTCACGCGCGTTCTGTATCAGAAGAAGAACGGCGCCAAGCGCTTCCTGGTGACCGACGCCGCAATGAACGACTTGCTGCGGCCGGCGCTTTACCAGGCGCACCACGAGATCGTGCCCCTGCGCGAGAACAAGCAGCAGGTACTCGGGACATTCGACGTGGTCGGTCCCGTGTGCGAGACGGGAGACTTTTTCGCCCGCGACCGCCTGGTGGCCGTGGCTGAGCCGGGCGAACTGTTGGCGGTGCTGGACGTGGGCGCCTACGGCATGTCGCTAGCCTCGAACTACAACACGCGCTCCAGGGCGGCCGAGGTCCTGGTCGACGGGCGGCGCGTCACCGTGATCCGGCGGCGCGAGACCATCGACGACCTGCTGCGGACCGAGGGGTAAGCGACCCTACTTCGGGTTACGGGATTTGCTCTATTGCCGCTTTGTCTTACTTCTCTTAGTCTGCGCGACAACCTCCCCCCACTCTGAGACGCACCACCCACAACATGGCCACTTCAACCGGCTGTACCTGGTGCAGATCGAAGTACGAGATCGCTGCCAGCCACGCGCGCGACCAACGGACCTTCTGCTCCAAGAAGTGCGAGCTCGAGGCAAGGTTCTGGCTGTTCCGGCTGTTCCAACCGGCGGAAGACGCGAAAGCCCTGCCCGAAGGCAGGGCTCCGGAAAAGACCTAGCTAGTACTCGACCGTGCGTTCCAGCGCCGTCACGATCTTCTCCACGCTCGGCATGTAGAACTTCTCCAGCGGCGCCGAGAAGGGGATGGCCGGAACGTCAGGCGCGGTGACGCGCACGATGGGAGCGTCGAGGCAATCGAAGGCCTCTTCCGCCAGGATCGCCGACAGCTCCGCGCCGATGCCGAGCGTGCGGTGGTCTTCGTGCACGATGACGCAGCGGTTGGTCTTCGCCACCGACGCCAGCACGGTGTCCTTGTCGAGCGGGTTGAGCACGCGCAGGTCCACCACTTCCACCTCGATGCCGTGGTCTTCCTTCATCTTCTCCGCGGCCTGCAGCGTGAGCTGCAGCGTGTAGCCGTACGACACTGCGGTGATGTCCTTGCCCTCGCGCCGCACCGCGGCCTTGTACAGGTCCGCGACGAACTCCTCGTCGGGGATGTCTTCCTTGATCGAGCGATAGAGTTTCTTGTGCTCGAAGTAGATGACCGGGTTGTCGTCGCGAATGGCGGCCTTGAGCATGCCCTTGGCGTCGTAGACGGTGCCGGGCGCGAGCACGACCAGGCCCGGCTCGTGCGCAAACCACGTGGTGTTGGTCTGCGAGTGGTAGAGGCCGCCGCCGACGCCGCCGCCGTAGCAGACGCGCAGCGTGAGCGGGCAGGTCTGCGTGCCGGCCGAGCGATAGCGGAGCTTCGCGGCCTGCTGCGTGATGGCGTCCATCGCGGGCGTGATGAAGTCGGAGAACTGGATCTCCGGGCAGGGCTTCATGCCGGCCAAAGCCGCGCCGATCGCGGAGCTGACGATGATGCCCTCGGCGAGCGGCGAGTCGATCACGCGGTCCGGCCCGAACTCCTCGAACAGGCCCTTGGTGGCCTTGAAGACGCCGCCCATGACGCCGACGTCCTCGCCGATGATGAACACTTTTTCGTCGCGCTGCATCTCCTCGCGCAGCGCCTGCGTGATGGCGTCGATGTAAGTGGTGAGTGCCATGGCGTTCCTAGTCGTTGGCGGGCGAGCTGACGCTGCCGCGGAAGCTCCACGGCTTGCGGTTCAGCTCGCGCTCGCGGATGGAGAACGAGTACACGTGGTCGAGCGCCTCTTCCGGCTCGGGATACGGTGACTGCTCCGCGAACTGGACGGCCTTCTCGATCTCCGCGTTGATCTCGCCCGTGATCTTTTCCTTCCACTGGTCGGACCACAGCTTCTGGCCCTGGAGGTACCGCTCCATCGCCGGGATGGGATCCTTCGCCTTCCACGCTTCCACTTCCTCGGGCTGGCGATACTTGGCGGGATCGATCTCGGAGTGGCCGTACCAGCGGTAGGTCTTGCACTCGATGAGCGTCGGCCCGTTCCCTTCGCGCGCGCGCCGGATGGCCTCGCGCGCCACCCGGTACACGGCGACCACGTCGTTGCCGTCGACCGTGATGCCGGGGAACCCGTAGCCCTGCGCCTTCACGCTGATGTCTTCCACCGCGGTCTGCAGCTTCACGCTCACCGACTCGGCCCAGCGGTTGTTCTCGCAGATGTAGACGATGGGCAGCTTGTGCACGCCGGCGAAGTTCAGCGCTTCGTGCCAGAAGCCCAGCGAGGTGGAGCCGTCGCCGGAGAGCGCGACCACGATGTTCGGCTTCTTCTGGAGCTTGTAGGCCAGCGCCACCCCGGTGCCGATGTTGAGCTGCGCGGCGATGGTCGAAGCCGGCGTGATGACGTTGGTCTCGGCGTTGCCGCAGTGCGCCGGACTGGAGCGTCCCTGGTCGGGCGAGGTCTTGCGCGCGTACAGCTGGGCGAACATCTTCTCCAGCGGCGTGCCCTTCATGATGTTGGTCACGAAATTGCGGTGCGAGGGCGCGATGTAGTCGTCTTTTTCCAGGTCGATGGTGGCCCCGACCTCGGTGGCTTCCTGTCCGACCGCGGCGTAGTAGTTGCCGGCGAACTTGCCCTGCTTGAACAGCGTGCGCGCGCGCTCTTCCACCAGGCGGCACTTCAGCATGTAGTAGTACAGCCGCTTCAGGATCTCGGGGCTCATCGGCGACGCGCCGTTGCCCTGCGGACGCGCGGCCTGCCCCGGCTTTTCCGCCTTGGATTGGCTCGGGGCCGCAGGCGCGGAGCGGTCCTTCGTCTTAGTAGCCATAGCTTTTGCCTCGGAAACCCCCAATTGTAGCGCAGACCAGAGTGGCAGTGTGCCTCTCTAGTCAACAAGGCACGAAGCTCAAAGGTCTAAGGTGGGAAGATGCAGGCGTCCACAGTGCTGTGGATAATTCTGTGGATAACAGGGCAGCAACCAGCGCGCGCGACAGCAAACACGCGAGAAATAGCACTTTGCACTCTGCTGTGGTCATCGCCGGCGAAACTCAGGCTGTGGATGAGGAGCGCGCCGTTGGCGGAGGATGTCGTCAGGGTTGCAGGCCGGGTAATCACGGATGGTGAAACAACGTCTCGACAAAGTCTTGGTGGAGCGCGGGCTGGCGCCCAGCCGCGAGCGCGCGCAGGCGCTCATCCTCGCCGGCAAGGTGCTGGTGGACGGCCAGAAGATCGAGAAAGCGGGCGCGCCGGTGGCGGAAGGCGCGGCCATCCGACTGCTGGGCGAAGACCTGAAGTATGTAAGCCGCGGCGGCCTGAAGCTGGAGCGCGCGCTGGAGCACTGGCAGATCGACCTGAGCGGCCGCACGTGCATGGACGTCGGCGCGTCGACCGGCGGCTTCACCGACGCGATGCTGCAAGCCGGCGCGGCGCGCGCGATTGCCGTCGATACCGGCTACGGTCAGATCGATGCCACGCTGCGGAATGATCCCCGGGTGCGACTGCTGGAGCGGACGAACGCGCGCCATCTCACCGTCGAGCAAGTCGCGCCGTTGGCGGACGCTCCGGTGAGTTTCGTCGCGATGGACGTCTCTTTTATCTCTGCTACACTCGTGCTCCCCGCGGTGGTCCGTACGGTTCTTGCGCTCGGCGCGGCGGAGCTCGAGCTGGTCGTGCTGGTGAAGCCGCAGTTCGAGGCGGGCCGCGAAGCCGTCGGCAAAGGCGGCATCGTGCGCGACCCCGCGGCGCGCGCGGCGGCCATCAAGCGGGTACGCGAGGCGGTCGAAGCGCTCGGCGGTACGAAGCTCGACGTGATCGACTCCCCGATCACGGGAGCCGAAGGCAACCAGGAATTCCTGCTGCACGCGGTTTATTCTGCGATCTGAGATCTGCCATCTGCCATGAAGACCGTCGCCATCATCTCGAAGCCGGGGCGCCCGCAACTGCCGGACGCCGTGACCCGGCTGGTGAAGTGGCTCAAGCATCACCAGTACGCGGTCATCGCCGACGAGGCGACTTGCTTCGCGCTGGCGGGCATCGAGTGCATCGCGCGTGAGGAGGTCCCGGCGCGCAAGCCGGAGTTCGTCGTCGTACTGGGCGGCGACGGCACCATGCTGGCGGCGGCGCGCGCCGTGGCCAAGGCCGGCATCCCGATCCTGGGCGTCAACCTCGGCTCGCTCGGCTTCATGACCGAGAGCCGGCTGGAAGAGCTGGAGACCACGCTCGACGCGGTCGCCGCGAACAAGGCCGTCACCGACCGGCGCGCCATGCTGCACTGCCAGCTCGTGCGCGGCGGGCAGTGCGTGGAGGCCTGGGACGCGCTCAACGACATCGTGGTGAACAAGGCGGCGCTGGCGCGCATCGTGGACTTCGACGTCCTGGTGAACGGGCAGTTCGTCTCCAACTACAAGGCCGACGGCATCATCGTGGCCACGCCGACCGGCTCGACCGCGTATTCCCTGGCAGCCGGAGGGCCGGTACTGGGCCCGAGCGTGGACGCGTTCGTCATCACGCCGGTCTCGCCGCACTCGCTCACCAACCGCGCGCTGGTCGTGCCGGACAAGAGCGAGATCGTCATCGAGGTGAAGCAGACGCAGGAGGAGGCTTACCTCACGGTCGACGGCCAGACGGGTGTCCCGCTGCGCCGCGGCGACCGCATCGCGTGCAAGAAGTCGGAGCACGCCATCCAGCTGCTGCACCTCCCGCAGCGCAGCTTCTTCGACGTGCTGCGGACGAAACTGAAGTGGGGGGAGAGATAGGGTGCCGATGGCCAATTGCCGATTGCCGATCGTTCTTCTCGTCGTGACGCTTCTCTTCCCGACCATCACCACCGCGCAGCGGCCGGCGGCCGATGTCATCGTCACCAACGCCAAGGTCTACACCGTGGAGAAGGAGCGGCCGCGCGCGGAGGCCGTGGCCATCCTGGGCGAGCGCATCGTCGCGGTCGGGACGGCGGCGGAGATCGACGCGTGGCGCGGGCCCGAGACCAAGGTCATCGACGGCCGCGGCCACCTGCTCCTGCCCGGGTTCAACGACGCGCACGTCCACTTCACGACGGGCGGGCAGCAGCTCGACAGCGTGGACCTGAAGGACGCGACGTCGCCGCAGGAGTTCGCGCGCCTCATTGGCGAGCGCGCCCAGCAACGGCCCGGCGAGTGGGTGCTGAACGGCCAGTGGGACGAGCAGAAGTGGACGCCGGCGGAACTGCCCACGCGCCAGCTCATCGACGGCGCCACCGGCGCCACGCCGGTGTTCGTGAGCCGCTACGACGGCCACATGGCGCTGGCGAACTCGGCCGCGCTGCGGCTCGCTAAGGTCACGGCGAAGACTGCCGATCCGCCGGGCGGCGAGATCGTCCGCGACGCCCAGGGCAATCCCACCGGCGTGCTCAAAGACGCCGCGATGGGACTGGTCTACAAGGTGATCCCCGACATGACGCCGCAGCAGCGCACCGAGGCGCTGAAGCGCGCGCTGGCACACGCGGCGCAGCTCGGCGTGACCAGCGTGCAGGACATGGGCATGCCGGTCGCCGACGTCCGTACATACATGGAGTTCGCCGAACGCGGCGAGCTCACCACGCGCATCTACGCCGCGCCCATGGAGACGGAGTGGCAGAAGCAGGCGGACGCGGGCGTGCGCCGCGCCTTCGGCTCGCCCTACCTGCGCATCGGCGCGCTCAAGGGCTACGCCGACGGCTCGCTCGGCTCGACCACCGCGTACTTCTTCGAGCCCTACACCGACGCGCCCAAGACGCGCGGCCTGCTCTCCGACGAGATGCACCCCATCACCGCGATGCGCGGGCGGCTGATGAAGGCGGACGAGGCGGGCTTGCAGCTCTGCATCCACGCCATCGGCGACCAGGCCATTTCCATCATCCTCGACATGTTCGGCGACGTCGTGAAGGCGAACGGGACGCGCGACCGGCGGCTGCGCATCGAGCACGCGCAACACATGGCCGCGAAGGACTTCGCGCGCTTCGCCGACCTCGGTGTGATCGCCAGCATGCAGCCGTACCACGCCATCGACGACGGGCGCTGGGCGGAGAAGCGCATCGGTCCGGACCGCATCAAGCGGACGTACGCGTTCCGCACGTTCCTGGACAACAAAGTCAGGTTGGCATTCGGCAGCGATTGGACAGTGGCGCCGCTGGATCCGCTACAGGGGATTTACGCCGCGGTGACGCGCGCGACACTCGACGGCAAGAACCCGCAGGGCTGGGTGCCGGAGCAGAAGCTCACCGTGGCCGAGGCGGTGGAGGCCTACACCATGGGCTCGGCGTACGCGGAGTTCCAGGAGCGCGAGAAGGGCTCGCTCACGCGCGGCAAGCTGGCCGACATGGTGCTCCTGACCGACGACATCTTTTCCATCCCGCCGGAGGCCATCAAGGACGTGAAAGTCGAGATGACAATGGTGGGCGGGAAAGTCGTGTACGAGCGCAAATAGCAAGCGCCGGCGAGTCGCCGGCGCCCACCTCGCACAACCTGGTCAGTTCGCGCTGATGTTGATCGCCGACTTGCGGACTTCGCCGATGGTCGCCAGCGGGTCCTTGGCGCCTTCCTTGGGTGCGATCCAGCGCGGCTCGTTGGCGATGATGTCCTTCAGCAGCTTCTTGTCTTCCGCAGTCGGCAGCCACTCGCTCAGCTTCTGCGCGTATTCCTTCTCGTCCACCGCCTCGCCGGTCTGCGGGTGGAAGCGCTGCTCCTTCCACTTTCCGATGGCGCGGTTGAACTTGATGTGCGGCGCGTAGAGCGGCGCGGTGTCGGGCTTCAGGTAGGTGTTCAGGCGCTGCACCAGCCCGGCGACTTCGTCGCGGTAGAGCTGGCGGTTGTAGTCGTTGATGTCGTCGAGGTCGGGCTCGGTCGTGTTCTTGGGCTCGTCGTAGCGGCCCTTGAGTCCCCAGACGTAAGCCCAGTGCGCCGATGACGAGTTGTCGGTGCCGAACAGGTCGTAGGACTCGGAGATCCACTTGTTGAGGTACTTCTGGATGAGCCACGCCGGGATGACGCCGGCCTCGACCACGCGGCGCAGGCCGTCGTTGCCGGTGCCCATGTGGAAGGCTTCCTCGCGCAGCATGTAGCTCATCGACCGCCCGATGGGCGCGAAGGCGGAGAACTTGAGCATCTGGAGCTGGAACTTGCCGTCGCGGTCCACGAAATCGGTGTAGGTGAAGAAGTCCATCCAGTTGTCGACTTCCTCGTTGAAGGCGTTGAGCAGGCGCTTGTTCTCGAACGCCCGGCGCTCGAGCATCTTCTGCGCTTCCACCTTGCCGGTTGCGCCGAAGTGGTCGATGAGGACGGCGCACATCTGCCAGCCGTGGCGCATCTCCTCGATCATCACGCGGGTGAGCGCGCGGCGGTCCCAGTCGGTGGGCGCCGACTGGAAGAGCCAGCGCTGCTGCTCGACCGAGGCGAACTCGGTGTCGCCCTGGTAGACGATCATGTTGAGCATGGCGTCGCGCATGTTCTGCGTGGGGATCTGGCGCACCGTCTCCCACTTCGGCCGGCCTTTGTAGTGGCCGAACTGGATCTCGTTGGTCTCGATGGCGCCGTAGAGCGTGTCGAACTTGAAGCTCTTGATGTCGTCGTGGTCCACGCCGACTTCCTTGCGCCAGTCGTCGAACAGTCCGACCCAGTCGCTGAACGTTCCGATCTTGAAGACTTTGCCTGGCATGATTCTCCCTAGAGCCGTGCCCAGACGGCTTTCACTTCCGTGTAATGGTTGATGGCCTCGGCGCCGAGGTCGCGGCCGAAGCCGGACTGCTTGTAGCCGCCGAACGGGAACGAGGCGTCGCCGTCGCCGTA
>DATIBR010000141.1 GCA_035457425.1 Terriglobales bacterium | reverse complement strand
CTCGTCCTTCGTCTGCGCCGTCATCAGGTTCCCCCGCTCCGGCTCTGGGTCCGGGGCTGCGAGCGTCTCGGCCTCGACTTCGGTCGCGCTCGTCCCTGGACGCACGTCGCCGTTCCCGGACGTGATGCCGTGCTCGCTCTCGAGCTCGCGTGCCAGGGCCTCTTCCGAGCCTTTCAGCCCGACGACCTGTCCGTTCGCCACCGCCAGCAGCTCGTCATCGCTCGCCGTCAGGTAGCCGTCGTCATCCAGGTTCCCGATGATCAGCTCCGCGGCCTCGCGCACCTCGCTCCGCAGCATCAGCGCGGAGAGCTGCCAGTTCAGGTGGTCGGTGAGGTTGGTGGGGCGGCACAGGAAGTTCTCGAAGCTCGGCTTCTCGACGATCTCGCTCACCGGCGTGCGGTAGCCCGGGTCCAGGTACTCGGAGAAGAAGGAGCCGAAATCGATCTCGTCGAACGGGTCTTTCTTGTCGGCGTCGGCCGGCGGCGCTTCGTCGCTCGCCTGCTCGCGGTCCCGCGTCTCCTGCTTCCCCGCCACGTCGTCGAGCAGGGGGACGGAGCTATCCAGCTCCTCCAGCACCGGGTTCTCAACCATCTCGGCGTTGATCATGTCCTTGAGCTCGAGCTTGTTCAGCGCGAGCACGCTGACCATCTGCACCAGGCCAGGCGTCAGGATCTGCTTCTGCGAGACCTTGAGGTTGAGTTTTGGCTGTAACAGGACCATCTTCTAGGGACCCGGTATTTCCTTTACCTATCTACTACTTTCCTGGCCGACTTTCCACTTGTAACGTGCGTCAACTTGTGCCTTTGGTAACAAAAATGCCCTGCCGCTATACCAGCGTAAAGCTCTCGCCCAGGTACACCCGCTTGACCTCCGGGTCGTTCCCGAGCTGCTCCGGCGTGCCCGCCCGGAAGATGCGCCCCTCGTTGATGATGTAGGCGCGGTCCGTCACCGAGAGCGTCTCGCGGACGTTGTGGTCGGTGATCAGCACCCCGATCCCACCCGCCTTGAGGTCGAAAATGATCTTCTGCAGGTCCAGCACCGCGATCGGGTCGATGCCCGAGAACGGCTCGTCCAGCAGGATGAACTTCGGCTGGATGCACAAACAGCGGGCGATCTCGACCCTGCGCCGCTCGCCCCCCGACAGCGCATACCCGCGGTTTCGCCGGATGAGCCCCAGCCCCAGCTGGTCGATCAGCTCTTCCATCCGCTCGCGGCGCTCGTGCCAGCTGATGGGCTGCGCTTCCAGCACCGCCATGATGTTCTCTTCCACCGTCAGCTTGCGGAAGACCGAGGGCTCCTGCGGCAGGTAGCTGATGCCGTATTCCCGCGCCCGCAGGTACATCGGGACGTCGGTGATCTCCTCCTGGTCCATCAGGATCCGCCCCGTGTCGGGTGGGATCAGGCCCACGATCATGTAGAAGGTCGTGGTCTTGCCGGCGCCGTTAGGCCCTAATAAACCAACGACTTCCGCCTCATGGATGTTCAGGGAGACGCCGTTCACCACCCGTCGGCCCTTATAGCTTTTGCCGATCTCGTCGGTCGCCAGCGTCAGCATCTTACGGTTTGACTCGTGTCTGGGTGACGGTACGGGAGGAGTCGCTGCTACCTACGACCACCCTATCATCGCGACTATAGAAGGTCAACGAATCGCCCGTGATCGTGCCCCGTTCGGCATCAAAAATGCTAGGCGATTTTCCCTCACTTCCGGTCAGCACGAACCGCCCATCTGCGGCCGTGTATACCAACTTGGTACCGCTCGCCTTCCGCCCCGGTTCTTGCACCTCGATCGCCCCTTCCGCCACGATCTTCTCCAATTGGGAGGCTTGGGTTGAGGCCCCCGGCTCGCCCGCCGCGCCCCCGCGGGCCTTCAGGAACACCTCCGCATGGTCCCCCGTGATGCTCGCGTCCGCCCCCCGCAGCACCACGCCCCCCTCGAACCGCGCCTGCCGCGTCTGGTCGGAGTAGGTCAGCTTCTTCGCCGTCACGTTCACCGGCGCCATCTTCCCGCTCTTGTCCGGTTGGACGAACACGGTGGACACCGGTTGCTGCGCGTTGCCCTGGGCCAGCAGCGTCCGCCGCTCCCGGTCGAACTCGATGCTCGGCGCCTGCACGATGTTCGCCCCCTGCCACAGCCGCGCGCCGCCCGAGTAGCGCGCCTGGCCGCTCTTCCGCGCGCTCATCGCCGGCGCCGTGGCGTGGATCGGGTCGGCCGCGCTGAACATCGCGCCGGGCTGAGCCCCGGCTTGCTGGTACGTGCTCTTCACGTCACCCTCGGCGGCCATGTCGCCGGTGACCCGGTTCAGCCGGATGGTATTGGCCGTCAGCTCCAGGTTCGTGTCGGTCACGCGCGGCGTCCCGCTCGCGCTGATCAGGTTGTCTTTCACGCTGTATTGCGCCTTCTGCGCCGTCGCCGTCCGCGTCCCCTCGACGTACTTGAAGTCGCCCGTCTGCGTGATGGAGGCGATGGCGCCGCTCGCGAACGTGACGTCGAACTCGCGGCTCGTCGTCACCCGCTCCGGCTGCCCCGGCACGCGCGACACGATCCGCGCCTCCGGCTCGCCGTGCAGTGCCCGCATCCGGCTGTCCTTGCCGAACTGCGCCACGAACTTCCCCGCCGTGATCACCGTCTCGCCAGGTGAGGGTTGTGTGGAGGCGGGCGACCCCGCCCGCCCCGCATCCTTCACCGTGATCTGCGACTTCCCTTGCGTCGTCCCGCTCGCCAGGTATTTCCCTTCCGCCACCCGGAAATCGATGCCCTCGGCCGCGATCTCGGTCGCGTTCGACCCGCCGCGCTGCGTCAGCCGCACGTTCCCCAGCGCGTGCACCGCCTGCGCCACGTTCTTGCCCGCGAAGTCCACCACCAGCCGCCCGGCGGTACCGTCCAGCGGCGCCTTGCCGCCGCTCGCCAGGTGCACCCCGCCGGTCAGCGTCGCCGTGCGGAAGGTGTCGTTCTCGCCCATCTGGAAGGTCGCTTCCGGGGCGCGCGCCTCGATCGGCGTCTCCCCCTCGCTGTGCACGCGCACGTTCCCGCTCGCCACCATGTGGTCGATCTTGTTGTCGTCGTGGAAATAGATGGTCAGCCGGTCCGCGTCGAAGCTCCCGCCGCCCGCGCGCTCCACCTTCACGCTCTCCAGCACCGCCTGGCGCGGGCTGTTCCCGTCGATCGTCCCGCGCGCCGCGGCGATGTTTGCCGGCTGCGGCCCCGTGGTCCGGATCCGCAGCTCCGACTTCACCGTCAGCAGGTTCTGGTTCGAGTCGTAGGCCGCGCCCTTCGCCGTCCCGCTCGCCTGCGGCACCCGGAACTCGATCACCTCGGCGGTCTGCGCGATCCCCGTCGTGCGGTTGAACACCAGCCCGCTGGTCTTCAGGTGGATGGGATTCTTCAGCTCCGACGGCGGCGCCTGGTCGGGCCGCACCGGCCCTTCGGCGTTCGACTCCAGGTCGATGTGCACCTCGCCCTCCGCCCGGATGTCTTCCGTCCGCGGGTCGTACGAGAACTTCTTCCCGTAGATCTGGTCGAAGCGGTTCGATTCGCGCCCGTAGACGATGATGTTGACCTCGTCCAGCTCGGCGCGTCCCCCTTCCTTGAATTGCAGCGCGTTCGACGCCCGCACGGTGAACAGCGTCCGCCCGCCCTCGGACTTCGAGACCGTCCAGCCCTTCGCGCTCTGCTGGATGTCGACGCCGAGCTTCTGCCCCGCCTTCTGCGCGGCCTTGGTGATGGTGTAGTTGCGCGCCTTGTTGTAGCCCCAATAGGCAGCCACCAGCAGCGCGACCGAGATCGCGCCCAAGGCGAACCACTTCCTCATCCGCCGCGGATCGAAGGCCATGCCTGCAATCTTACGCCACGGCTCAGGGCCCGGTGGCCTTCGCCGTCTTCAGCTGGTCGTCAGCTTCCCGCACCGCCGTGACCGCCACGCACTTCTGCACGAACGTCGTCTCCGGACAATGCGTCCGGCCGTCCTTCACGTCCTGGTAGCACTTCCCGAAACGCAGGTCCGCGATGCACGTCGCCGGCACCTGCAAGACTGCCCGCGCCGGCTTGTCCTCGCCCGACCCGCATATCCCCGCCAGCAGTACCAGTCCCAGGAGGAGCCCCCGAATAGGTCGCATATGCGCCTACCTCCTGCTCAGATTGTGGAAAAAATTGCGGGGAGCGTAGTCCCGAATGCCTGCCACTGCAAGCGAAAAATCAAATGAAAACAGGAGGAGAGGAGGAAGATCAGGAGACCTTCTTGTTCTTTGGAGCCATCCACCGCATGCGCCGTACTCTTACGGACGAAGAGGTAATGGAGGCAAGTGAATTTCCGCATTCCTCCTCTCCTCCTGTTTTGGTTCAGCTGGCGGCGGCAGTCTTCTTCCTGAGGTCGCACAGCATCAGCTGCAGCCCGCCGAACTCGGGATGCGTGTTCTCGTCCAGCTTGCAGGCAAACTCCAGCGCGTCGCCGGCGGTGAGCCCCTGCGCCCTCTCGGCCATGCGCCAGCCCATCAGGTCCAGCCCGCGCGAGCCGTTGGCCGCGATCACCCGCAGCTTGAGGTGCTTCTCCTTCAGGATCTTCGGCGGCGCCACCAGCCGCGCCTCTTTCACCGCGAACACCGGCTCGCGATTCCCCATCCCGAAAGGCTCCAGCTTCTGCACCGCGTCGAGCAGCTCGGGCGTGATCTCCCTGAACTCCAGCTCGGAGTCGACCAGCAATGACGGCACGAAGTCCGCCTCGCTCAGCTTCGTCCGCGCATAGGCGTCGAGCCGCGCGCGCAGTTCCGGCACGCGCTCGCTCGGCAGCGAGCACCCCACCGCGTGCGCGTGCCCGCCAAACCGCTCGAACAGCTCCGGACACGACTCCAGCGCGTCCAGCAGGTGGAACGCCGGGATGGACCTGCCCGACCCGTGCGCCACTCCGTCGACGCTCGCCATCACCAGCGCCGGCCGGCAATATTTCTCCACCACGCGCGTCGCCGCGATGCCGATCACTCCGCGATGCCAGCCGTCGCCGTCGACCACGATGCAGTAGCTCTCGCGCAGCGCCTGGTCCCCGTCCAGCCGCTGCCAGATGGCCTCGAGGATGCGCTGCTCCTCCGCCTGGCGGTCGCCGTTCAGCTGGTTCAGCTTCTCGGCCAGCTCGCGCGCGCGCTTCTCCTCCTTCACCGAGAACAGCTCGATCACGTCGCGCGCCACGTCCATGCGCCCGGCGGCGTTCAGCCGCGGCGCGATGCGGAACGCGACGTCGGCCGCCGTCAGCGGCACCCGCTTCGGGTCGAGCTGTGCGCAATCCATCAGCGCCCGCAGCCCCGGGTTCACCGCCGTCCGCAGCCCTTCGAGCCCCAGCTTCGCGAACACCCGGTTCTCGTCCTTCAGCGGCACCGCGTCGGCGATGGTCGCGATCGCCACCATCTTCAGGAAGGAGAGCTCCAGCTTCCGCCGCTCGCCCGCGTCTTTCTTCTTCTCCAGCAGCGCCTGCACCAGCTTGAACGCCACACCCGCGCCGCACAGCGCCTTGCACGGATACTCGCAGCCCGGCTGGTTCGGGTTCAGCACCGCGTGCGCCTTCGGGACCAGCCCCTGCGCCGACTCCGGCAGGTGGTGGTCCGTGACGATCAGGTCGATCCCCAGCCGCGCCGCCGTCTCCGCCGCCGCGAACGCCCGGATGCCGGTGTCCACGCTGATGATCAGCCGCACGCCCTCGCTCCCCGCGCGCTCGATCACGTCGTCCTTCATCCCGTAGCCTTCGCGGATGCGGTGCGGCACGTGGTACTCCGCCGCTCCCCCGCACAGCTCGATCCCGGTCTTCAGGATCACCACCGCCGTCG
>DATIBR010000140.1 GCA_035457425.1 Terriglobales bacterium | reverse complement strand
CCCCTTCCGGCAGCAAGGATCCGACCGAGCGCCTGCCGCTGGCCGAGCTCACCGAGGAGATCCTCGGCGTCACCATTCCGAAGGTGATCATCCCGGTGGCCGCCGGCCGCAACCTCGCGGTGCTGGTGGAGGCCGCGGTGCGGAACGAAATTCTCAAGCTGCGCGGCATCGACTCGATGGCCGAGTTCCTGGCGCGCCAATCGAGCGAAATGTCCAAGGGCGACAAGTAACGCGGTGGCCAAAGGCATAGTCGTCGTCAGCGGCCTGTCCGGCTCGGGCAAGAGCATTGCCCTGAAGGTGCTGGAGGACGCGGGCTACTACTGCGTCGACAACCTGCCCGCCACGCTGCTGCTCGAGACCGCCGACTTCCTCACCCTGGAGGCCGGGCACGATCGCGTCGCGGTGAGCGTCGATGCGCGCAGCGCCGCGCTGCCGGCGCTGCCCGACGCCATCGAGCGCCTGAAGAGCCGCGGCTTCGACTGCCGGGTGCTGTACCTGGAGGCGAATACGCCGACGCTGCTGCGCCGCTTCTCCGAGACGCGGCGCCGCCATCCGCTGTCGGGCGGCATGACCTTGACCGAGGCGATCGAGCGCGAGCGCAGCCTGCTCGCCGGCGTCGCGCCGCTCGGCAGCCGCCTCGATACCAGCGACCTGCAGCCGCGCGTGCTGCAGAACTGGATCCGCGACCTGCTCGGCCTGGGCGGCGGCGGCATGACGCTGCTCTTCGAGTCGTTTTCCTACAAGCAGGGCATCCCGCTCGACGCCGACTGGGTGCTCGACGCGCGCATGATCGCCAACCCGCACTACGATGCGCAGCTGCGCCCGCTCACCGGGCGCGACGCCCCGGTGGTGGAGTTCCTGTCGCGCGAGGCGCTGGCGCAGCAGTGGCTCGAGGACGCGCGCAACCTGCTGGCGCGCTGGCTGCCGCAGATCGCGCGCGAGAACCGCAGCCACGTCACCGTGGCGATCGGCTGCACCGGCGGGCGCCACCGCTCGGTGTACCTGGCGGAGAAGCTGGCTGCGGCGTTCCGCGGCGAGTGGAAGGTGCTGGTACGCCACCGCGGCCTGGCGAACGAAGAGAACGCCCCATAGAAGAACTGCCGCTTTTCCCGCTGCACACCGTGCTGTTCCCGGGCGGGCGGCTGCCGTTGCGCATCTTCGAAGTGCGCTACATGGACATGGCGAAAAGTTGTATCCGGCATCAAACGCCGTTTGGCGTCTGCCTGATCCGGGAGGGGGCCGAGGTCGGCGCGCCCGCCACGCCGAGCGAGGTCGGCACGCTGGCGCGCGTCGCGAGCTGGGACATGCCGCAGCTCGGCGTGCTGCACGTCAGCGCGCGCGGCGAGCGGCGCTTCCGGATTGTCGAGCGCCGCGTGCAAGCGGACGGGTTGTCGGTGGGGAAAGTCGAATTCCTCGCCGACGAGGCCGACCAACCTGTCCCTGCCAGCCTATCCAATGCCGTGAAGCTGCTCGAGCGCGTGGTCGAGCAGCATGCCGAGCTCCTCGAGCGCCCGCACCGCCTGGATTCTTGCGCGTGGGTGAGCGCGCGGCTCGCCGAGCTGCTGCCGCTGCCGCTCGAGGCCAAGCAGGCGCTGCTGGAGATGGACGACGCGCGGGCGCGGCTCGAGCGCCTCGGCGCGCTGGTCCGAACGGACTAGGGGACACGACGGAAATTTCGACGCGTGTAGCGCATGATCTACACCGCGACGAACAACGATCGTCACGCTGTTAACAGCCCCATCCGAGAGACCCACGCTCGCAACCTGAGGGTCCACGGTAGGGCCAAACAAAGTGTAGTCGCTGCCCGATCGTCGCTTGAGAGGCAATCCCGGAGGGCGCAGCTAGCGGCTGCGCCCTTCGTCTTCCTGCAATCATTCTCACACTCGCCCCCACAGTGCGCTATCGCGGCGCACGTATGCGTGGTGTCGCGTTTCTCTGCAAATCCTGTAAGAGTTTCTTTACCGGCGTAGGGATCGCCGCGGCCAGCGCGTCGTCGACGTCGATCCAGATTCCGCGCCGTTGCGCCTTCACCTCGTGGAGGAGCGGGCGGATCCGCAGCCGGAAGTGGGTGAAGCCATGCTCGATCACCGGCAGCACTTTTCCTTTTCCCGGGAGGATCTTCTTTTCCGGGAAGCACCACAGCCCGCCCCAGATGCCGGGCGACGGACGGCGCTCGAGCAGGACCTTGCCGCCTTCGCGGTACACGTGCCAATCGACTTCCCGCAGCGGCAAGGGCTTGCGGGCGCGCGCGGCGGGCAGCTCGGCGACGCGCCCGGTCCTGCGCGCCACGCAGCGCGACTTCACCGGGCAGCCCGCGCACGCCGGCGTGCGCGTGCACACCGTCGCGCCGAGGTCCATCAGCGCCTGCGTGTAGGTCTCAATGCCGCGCCTGGGCAGCAGGCGTTCTGCAACCGGCCACAATTCCCCCGGTTCTTCGATTCCGTACACTCTCGATAAGACCCGCTTGACGTTGCCGTCGAGGATGGCGGCGCGCTCACCGAACGCGAACGCGGCGATCGCTGCCGCCGTCGAACGGCCCACGCCGGGCAGCTCCTGAAGCTCGAGGGAATTGCGCGGGAACCCCGCGACGGCGATCTGGCGCGCCGCGCGGTGCAGATTGCGGCCGCGCGCGTAGTAGCCCAGCCCGGCCCATAGCCTGAGCACGTCGTCCTCCGAAGCGGCCGCGAGCGCCTCGACAGTCGGGTATTTGTCGATGAACCTGTTGAAGTACGGGATCACTGCGGACACCTGGGTCTGCTGCAGCATGACTTCCGAGAGCCAGATGCGGTAAGGGTCGCGCGTGCCCTGCCACGGCAGCCCGCGCCGGCCGTGCCGCCGCTGCCAGGCGATGAGCTTTTCCGCGAAGGACATCGGGTACCATTCTCTCAAAATGACGGCCTTTATCCTGCGGCGCCTCGCCCAGGCGGTCCTCGTCATGCTGACCGTGGGCCTGATCGCGTTTTCGCTGTTCCGTTTCGTCGGCGACCCGGTGACCTTCATGTTCGGCCAGGACGCCACGCCCGAGCAGCGCATCGAGGTGACGCGCGTGCTCGGCCTCGATCAGCCGTTCTACGTCCAGTACCTGCGCTTCGTCGGCAACGCGCTGCAGGGCGAGTTCGGCCTGAGCCTGCGCCAGGTGCAGCCGGTCTCGCGCCTCATCGGCGACCGGCTGCCCGCGACGCTCGAGCTCTCCATCGTCGCCGCGTTGCTCGCGCTCGCGCTCGGCATCCCGATGGGCGTCTACACCGCGTTGAAGAAGGATTCCTGGTTCTCGCATGTTCTGCTGGCGGTCTCGCTCGCCGGCGTGTCGCTGCCGACCTTTCTGATCGGCATCCTGCTCATCCTGGTGTTCTCGGTCTGGCTCGGCTGGATGCCCTCCTTCGGGCGCGGCGACGTGGTGCAGATCGGCTGGTGGAGCACGGGGCTGCTCACCGCCTCCGGCCTGAAGGCGCTCGTGCTTCCCGCCATCACGCTCGGCCTCTTCCAGATGACGCTGATCCAGCGCCTGGTGCGCTCGGAGATGCTCGAAGTGCTGCGCACCGACTACATCCGCTTCGCGCGCGCGCGCGGCCTCACCGACCGCGCGGTGCACTTCGGCCACGCGCTCAAGAACACCCTGGTGCCGGTGATCACCATCACCGGGCTGCAGCTCGGCGCGATCATCGCCTTCTCGATCATCACCGAGACGGTGTTCCAGTGGCCCGGGATGGGACTGCTGTTCATCCAGGCGGTCAGCGTCGCGGACGTACCGGTGATGGCAGCCTACCTGTGCCTGATCGCGCTCTTTTTCGTCGTGATCAACCTGGTGGTCGATCTCCTCTACTATGCGGTCGATCCCCGACTCCGCCTGCGACCGCTATGACCAGCCCCGTCGAACGCATCCGCCAGTACCACCGCGAGCTCACCGCGATCCGCCGCGACCTGCACGCCCATCCCGAGCTGTCCTTCACCGAGCAGAGAACCGCCGGGGTGGTCGCCGACTACTTGAAGAAGCTCGGCGTGGAGACCCATACCGGCCTCGCGAAGACCGGCGTGGTCGGCGTGATTCACGGCAAGAAGAAGAACGGCAAGGCCGTCGCGCTGCGCGCCGACATGGACTGCCTGCCCATGCACGAATTGAATGCCTTTCCCCATCGATCGAAGCATGAAGGGCGAATGCACGCCTGCGGGCACGACGGCCATACCACCATGCTGCTCGGCGCGGCGCGCTACCTGTCAGAGACGCGCAACTTCGAGGGCACCGCGTACCTGGTGTTCCAGCCCGCCGAGGAAGGCGGCGGCGGCGGCCAGGTGATGGTGAACGAAGGCCTGTTCGACAAGTTTCCCGCCCACGAGATTTACGCCGTGCACAACTGGCCGGGCCTGCCGGCCGGGCAGATGGCGGTGCGCGCCGGCCCGGTGATGGCCGCCACCGACGAGGTCCAGATCACCGTGCGCGGCCGCGGCGGCCACGGCGCCATGCCGCATCTCGTCGTCGACCCGGTGGTGGCCTGCGCGCAGATCATCAGCGCGCTGCAGACCATCGCGAGCCGCAACGTCGAGCCGGTCGACGCGGTGGTGGTGAGCATCTGCTCGATGCAGACCAGCCAGGTGGGCGCCTTCAATGTGGTGCCCGATGCGGTCAAGCTGGTCGGCACGGTGCGCAGCTTCCGCCCGGCCACGCGCGACCTGGCCGAACGGCGCCTCAAGGAGATCGTCACGAAAGTAGCCGAGGCCTTCGGTTGCTCGAGCGAGATCCAATACACCCGCGGCTATCCGGCGACCGTCAACAGCGCCCGCGAGGCGCAGTTCGCGGCGCGCGTCGGCGAGCGCGTGTTCGGCAAGGGCAACGTGATCACCGAGCACGAGCCCACCATGGGCGGCGAGGATTTCTCGTACATGCTGCAGGCGCGCCCCGGGGCCTATGTCTTTCTCGGGCAAGGCGGTCCCCAGGGCGGCTGCTTCCTGCACAATCCCAACTACGATTTCAACGACGAGGTGATCCCCCTCGGCGCGGGCTACCTGGCCGCGCTGGTGGAGGAAGCACTGCCGATCAAATGAGGAGGAGGACATGAGGAAACTGCTTCTGGCATTGGCGTTCGCGGCCGCCGTTCCCGCCTACGCCGCAAACCTGAAATGGGCCGCGCAGAACGACGTGCTGTCGCTCGACCCGCACTCGCAGAACCACGCCACCAGCAACGCGATCCTGCAGCACGCCTACGAAGGGCTGACGCGCTACGCCAAGCCGGTCGGCGGCGAGTACAAGATCGAGCCGGCGCTCGCGACGAGCTGGAAGCAGATCGACGACACGCACTGGCGCTTCAACCTGAGGAAGAACGTCAAGTTCCACGACGGCTCGCCGTTCACCGCCGACGACGTGGTGTTCTCGTACAAGCGCATCGTCCAGCCGCAGGGCACCATGCAGATCTACGTCACCGGCATCACGGACGTGGTGAAGGTCGACGACTACACGGTGGACTTCGTGCTGAGCGGCCCGGTGCCGATCCTGCTGCGCAACATCCGCGACTTCCGCATCATGAGCAAGAGCTGGTCGGAGAAGAACCGCTCGGCCAACGTGCAGGACTACGCGAAGAAGGAAGAGACCTACGCCTCGCGCAACGTCAACGGCACCGGCCCGTACATGATCAAGGGCTGGGAGCCGGACAAGCAGATCGTCATGACCTACAACAAGAACTGGTGGGGCAAGCTGGACGGCAACGTCACCGACGTGGTCTACAACCCGATCAAGTCCGACGCGACGCGCGTCTCGGCGCTGCTCTCCGGCGACGTCGACATGGTGACCGACGTGCCGACCCAGGACGTGGACCGCCTGCGCAAGGACGCGAAGCTGAAAGTGCTCGACGGCCACGAGGTGCGCACCATCTTCATCGGCATGGACCAGCAGCGCGACGAGCTGCAGTACGGCAGCGTGAAGGGCAAGAACCCGTTCAAGGACGTGCGCGTGCGCAAGGCGCTCAACATGGCGGTCGACCGCGAGGCGATCAAGCGCGTGGTGATGCGCGGCCTGTCGATCCCGGCCGGCATCATGGTCGCGCCCGGCGTGCACGGCCACACCAAGGACATCGACGTGCCGGTGAAGTACGACCCGGCCGGGGCGAAGAAGCTGCTCGCCGAGGCCGGCTATCCGGACGGCTTCGAGTTCACGCTCGACTGCCCGAACAACCGCTACGTGAACGACGAGAAGATCTGCCAGGCGCTGGTCGGCATGTGGGCCAAGGCCGGGCTGCGCGTCAAGCTGAACGCCATCCCGTTCTCGAACTTCATTCCCAAGATCCTCAATTTCGATTCCAGCGCCTACATGCTGGGCTGGGGCGTGGCGACCTTCGACGCGCTGTACACGCTGCAGTCGCTGGTCAAGACCAAGACCGGCGGCGCGGAGGGCAGCTTCAACCTCGGCCGCGTGAGCGATCCGAAGCTCGACAACGTCATCGACGCGATCAAGATCGCCACCGACACCAAGGCGCGCGACGCGCTGCTGCGCGAAGGGCTGCTGCGCACGCGCGACGAGTTCTACTACATCCCGCTGCACCACCAGCTGCGCCCGTGGGCGATGAAGAAGAACGTCACCACCGTGCACATCGCCGACGACCGGCCGGAGGCGCGCTTCACCCGCGTCGAGGGCGGCCACTGATCCTGCGCAGGCTCTGGGAGCACGACCTCGCCTGGAGCTTCCGCCGCTCGCCGGTCACCGTCATCGCCGCGGCCCTTACGCTCGTCTGCGTAGGGGCCGCGCTGCTTTCGCCGTGGCTGTCGCCGCAGGACCCGTTCAACCCCGCCGCGCTTGACCTGAACGCGGCGTTCAAGCCGCCGGCCTGGAGCGAGGGGGGCGAGCGCGCCTACCTGCTCGGCTCCGACAACCAGGGCCGCGACATCCTCTCCACCATCATGCACGGCGCGCGCATCTCGCTCGGCGTCGGACTCGCGTCGGTGGTGCTGGCGCTCCTCTTGGGAGTCTCTCTAGGATTGCTTTCCGGCTACCTCGGCGGGCGCGTCGACGCGCTCATCATGCGCGTCGCCGACGTGCAGCTATCCTTCCCGGCGATCCTGATCGCGCTGCTCATCGACGGCGTGGCGCGCGTCGCGATGCCGGCCGACCGGCACGACGAGATCGCCATCCCGGTACTGATCCTCGCCATCGGGCTGGCGGGCTGGGTGCACTACGCGCGCACGGTGCGCGGCTCCACCATGGTCGAGCGCGAGAAGGAGTACGTGCAGGCGGCGCGCGTGATCGGCCGCAAGCCGCTCGCCATCATGCTCGCGCACGTGCTGCCCAACGTGATGGGCCCGGTGCTGGTGCTCGCCACGCTCAACATCGGCACCGCGATCATCACCGAGGCCACGCTGTCGTTCCTCGGCGTGGGCGTGCCGGCCACGCGGCCCTCGCTCGGCACCCTGATCCGCGTCGGCAACGAGTTCCTCTATTCGGGCGAGTGGTGGATCACCGTGTTCCCGGGCGTGGCGCTGGTGGTCCTGGTGCTGTCGGTGAACCTGCTCGGCGACTGGCTGCGCGACGCGCTCAATCCGAAGCTCAGATGATTCGTCCGTGACTGTTCTCTCGGTTGAGAACCTCACCGTTCAGTTCCCCACGCGCCGGGGAGTGCTGACGGCGGTCGACTCGATCAGCTTCTCCATCGCGCCCGGCGAGGTGCTCGGCGTGGTGGGCGAGTCGGGCGCCGGCAAGTCGATGACCGGCCTCGCGGTGATCGGCCTGCTCGAGCCGCCGGGGCGAATTTCCGCGGGCGAGGTGCGGCTGGAAGGCC
>DATIBR010000139.1 GCA_035457425.1 Terriglobales bacterium | reverse complement strand
CGGTAAGCGCCTGATGGCAAGAGTGAGACTCAAAATCGACGTCGGCGGCACCGTGGGCGACGAGGCGTGGCGCGCCATCCGCCACTTCGATCCAGTGCAGTCCGCCGACTACGGCCCGCAGCACGGCACGAGCGGCGAGTGCCGGCACGCCGCGGCCGAGCCGCACGCCAAGGGCGAGTGGCGCGGCGCGCTCATCCGGCTGCAGACGCCGCTCCTGGCGCAGTACGCGATGTCGCACTACCTGGAGCAGCCCCGCGTCTTGGACGCGGATGTGGAATGACAGCGGACAGAGACCGCTAGGACGCCGATGAGCGAGATCGAAGAAAGCGAGCAGGTGGGCAAGGAGAGCGCGGAGAAGGCCGCCAAGGCCCGGATGCCGCTGCGCACGCGCCTCATCTTTTTCCTGGTGGCGTGGGCCATCGTGCTCATGCCCTTCTACTTCTGGCGCTCCACCTGGTTCGGCCGGGAGCTCGACGACCAGCAGATGACCGAGTACCTGCACGACGACGCCAAGCCCCGCCACATCCAGCACGCCCTCGTGCAGCTCGGCAATCGCATCGGCAAGGGCGACAAGCAGGCGGAGCGGTGGTATCCGGACCTGGTACGCCTCGCGGCGCACCCGGTCGAGGAGATTCGCACCACCGACGCCTGGGTGATGGGCCAAAACACCACGCGCCCGGAGTTCCACCAGGCGCTGCTCGGCCTGCTCAACGACCGCGCGGCGCTCGTCCGCTACAACGCCGCGCTCGCGCTGGTGCGCTTTGGCGACGCCACCGGCCGCCCGCAGATCACCGCCATGCTGCGCCCGATGGCGATCGCCGCGCCCGTCGCCGGCACGGTCACCGGTCGCGCCAAGCCCGGCGACGCCATCAACCACTCGACCATCCTGATGAAGATCGCGGCGCCTAACGGCGAGACCGTCGAGGTGCGCTCCCCTATCGTCGGGCGCGTGCAGTCGGTCGAGGTCCCCGACGCCGCCGAGGTCAAGTCCGGCGACAAGGTCGCGACCCTCGCGCCCGGCGTGGAGCAGGCGTGGGAAGGCTTGCGCGCGCTCTACTTGGTCGGGACGCTCGAAGACCTCGACGTCGTGCGGCAGTACAAGAAGTTCTCGCCGGAATACCCCGACCGCATCCGCCAGCAGGCCGAGGAGACCGAACGGGCGATCCAGGCCCGGGCGAAGTAGCGCCCGCACGAAAAAAGAGGCCGTCCGCGGTGGCGGACGGCCTCGTGGCTGCTACTCGCCGGAGGATGGTCCGCGAGGAGCCACTCGACCTCTTCTCAGCCCAGCCCGCCTAGAATGTGTGGGTGTAGCGGTCGCCTTCGAAGACCAGCGAGGTCAGCACCTTGTTGCCATTCTCGGTGCGGAAGTGCTGCTCGTCGCGCTCGGCCTTCTGGTTGAGCGGCTGCATCCCGCAGATCACCCGGAAGGTCTCCTTGCCCTTGGCCTGGGACTTGAAGACGAGGATGTGGTTGCTGCCTTCCATCTCGTGCTTCAGTTTGTAATCGCCCGCGGGCAGAACAACCGTGCCCACGCGCGTGTCGCTGGACAGGGTCAGGTTCTTGGACTTCCAGTTCACCATCGGCTCTTCGGCCGAGACGACGACCGTGAGCACGAACACTGCCAGTAAGAAAAACGCTACTTTGCGCATATGAAAAGCCTCCCTCGCCAGGTTTATGAGTACGCCTCCGGCAAGCTGAGGACGATGATGCGCCGTCCGGATGAGACCGAACCGTGACGGGAATCACATCAAGCCGTGATGAATGGGCGTTCAGGGATGGCGGGGCTGTTAAAAAACACCCCGAGCCCGCCGCGGCGGGCGACGAAGCATCTCACAAATAAAAATGCCTGCTGAGGCTCAGCAGGCTTCTTCGTTGCCATAGGGCTCCCTCGCCCTTCGGGCTCGGGATGTTATTGAAAGCCGCGAGCAATCATAGCGGCATCACTCCCACTTCCTTCTCCACCTCCGCCGTGTCGACCATCGCGATGGCGTCCCACGGGCAGCCGTCGAGGAAGGCGCCGTCCGGACCCTTGCTGGTGCACTTCTTGCACCCGATGCACAGGATGGGATCCACCTGGATGCGGCCGAACGGTGGATGGTCCTCGTCCGGCACCCAGAACATGCAGTCTTCGATCGGGCAATACTCCACGCAGGCGGGCGAGCCGGCGCAGCCGGTGCAGCACTCGGTGATGACCGCCAGCTCACGCGGCTTCTTCTTGCGCGGGGTGGTCAGGCCCTTGGAGCGCGGCTCGTGCTTCAGTTCGTCAGGGACCAGCCCGGGATTACCGCTGGGAACGACGGGATCGGTAGCCATCGGCGGTGATTATACCGCCCGTGCTGGTTCTCTAAAAGCTCACCACGAAGGTCACAAAGAAAGCACGAAGGTCACAAGGGGTTTCCTTCGTGGCCTTTGTGAGACCTTTGTGACCTTTGTGGTCGGCTTCTTCTACCCGGCGACCAGAGCCTCTCCGCTCAGCATCGGCCTTGCCTCTTCGCGCGGGATCAGCAGCCCGGCGTCCTTCATCAGCTTGATGAGCTTCCCGCGGAAGGGCTTCATCACCGCCAGGCGCGCGACCGACAGCAGGTTCATCACCACGTCGAGCGCCGCGTCGATGAGCTGGTGCGACTTCTGCTGGCCGGGCGATTCGTCGTAGATGAAGTAGAACAGGAACCCGAGGTGCAGCACCCACAGCAGCTGCGGCGCGACCTCGCGCAGGTCGGGCGGCATCTTCTCGTCCCCGATGGCCTGCTCCATCACCGCGATCGCGCTCGACCGGAAGATGCGCGTCTCGGGCGCGAAGATGGAGAGCGGGTG
>DATIBR010000138.1 GCA_035457425.1 Terriglobales bacterium | reverse complement strand
CGCGGCGGCGGCTTCGACCGCGCCGCGTCCGCCGGCTTCCTCGCGCTCGACCAGGCAGATGACGCCGGCGACCTGGAAGCCGAACTCGCGCGCCGCCTCGATGGCGCCGACGGTGGAGGCGCCCGTGGTGCAGACGTCGTCGACGATCACCACGCGCGCGCCCTTTGCGCGGAAGCCCTCGATGCGCTGCTGCATGCCGTGGGACTTCTCGGCCTTGCGCACCAGGAAGCCGTGCACCAGGTAGTCGGAGACGTCGTGTCCTTTCACGCGGGCGGGCGCGCGCGTCTGCACCAGCTGCGAACTGAGGACGGCGACCGCGACCACGATGGGGTCGGCACCCATGGTCATGCCGCCGATGGCGCGTGGGCTCCACTTCTGCTTCTGGATCTCGTCGAACACCACGCGGCCGCACAGGCGCGCGCCTTCGGCGTCGAGCGTGGTGGCGCGGCAGTCGATGTAGTAGTCGCTCGTCCGGCCGGACGAGAGCTTGAAGTCGCCGAGCTGGAACGACTTGGTCGCCAGCATCGCCAGGAGTTGGTCGCGGGGATTCTGCATAAAACAGGTTAGGGTAGCACGCACGCCTAGCGCGACAAGACCTCCATGTGCCGGAAGCCGCCGGTCGCGAAGAGCAGGAAGGTGAACAGCGTGCCGTTGTAGGCCATGTGCACGAGCGTGGAGGCGGTGACGGAGCGGTAGCGCGCGCGCACCAGCGTGAGCGCGACTCCGACCAGGAACAGCGCCAGCAGCGGCGCCCAGGAGAACGCGAGCTGCACGCCGTGGAGCAGCGCGAAGAGCGCGGAGGTGAGCGCGACCGCGGCCACCGGCCCCGCCAGCTTGCTGAGCGCGGGATAGAGCAGCCCGCGGAAGAACAGCTCTTCCACCACCGGGGCGATGAACACGCCGAAGCCCAGCATGATGAACGCCGCCGTCCGCTCCTTGAAGTATTCGTCCAGCGGGAGCTGCTTGGGGATGGGCAGGTAGCTGCTGAGGAATTGGATGGCGAGGGCGAGGCCGACGCCGGCGCCGAGCAGCGGCAGCGCCATCGCGCGCGGCCAGCGGAAGGGGATGGCGTCCATGAGCCCGGTCTGGTGGCGCGCGATGAGCAGCAGGTGGATGAAGCCGACCAGGAAGATGTATCCCACGACCTGGGAGGGGATGATCACGAGCGGCTGCTTGGCGAGCGCCTGCAGCGGCAGCGACGCGAAGCGCGGCATGGCATGGGCTACGCCGAATGCCACGATCTGCGTGATCAGCAGGATGAAGAAGCCGCCGAGGACGACCAACAGCACGTCGAGCAGGTTGAAGACGGGCCGCTCGCGCGGCAAGCCAAGCTGCTCGGCCGGCGGAACCGGCGGCGACAAGATCTCCGGCGTAGGTTCGACCGGTTCACCGCTGGGCGCGGGTTGGAGTGGAGTGGACATCGGGACAGGCCGGCAGCTGGCGGCGTGCGGCTCGCAGCGCGTCTTGCGACGCTCCGCGGCCAGCAGCCAGCCTAAACGAGAGCCTCCTTCTTTGTCTTGCCGAGCACCTCGGCGAGCGCCTGGCCGGTGTGCGACTTCTTCACCTTGGCCACCTGCTCGGGTGTGCCGGTGGCGACGACGCGGCCGCCGTCCTCGCCGCCCTCGGGGCCGAGGTCGATGAGCCAGTCGGCGTTGCGGATCACGTCCATGTTGTGCTCGATGATGACAATGGTGTTGCCGAGGTTGGTCAGGCGGTGCAGCACCTCGAGCAACTTGCGGACGTCGTCGAAGTGCAGGCCGGTGGTGGGCTCGTCGAGCAGGTAGAGCGTCTTGCCGGTCTGGCGCTTGGAGAGCTCGCGGGCCAACTTGATGCGCTGCGCCTCGCCGCCGGAGAGCGTGGTCGCCGATTGCCCGAGGTGGATGTACCCCAGCCCGACGTCCACCAGGGTTTGCAGGCGCTGGCGTATCTGGGGAAAGTTTTCGAGCAAGGGCAGCGCGTCCGCCACGGGAGATTCCAGCAGGTCGGCGATGGAGTAGCCGTTGTAGCGGACCTGGAGCGTCTCGTGGTTGTAGCGCTTGCCGCCGCAGACCTCGCAGCCGACGTAGACGTCGGGGAGGAAGTTCATCTCGATGCGCCGCTGGCCCTCGCCCTGGCACGCCTCGCAGCGGCCGCCGGGGACGTTGAAGGAGAAGCGCCCGGGCTTGTAGCCGCGCTCGCGCGATTCCGGCAGCATGGCGTAGAAGTCGCGGATCTGCGTGAACACGCCGGTGTAGGTCGCCGGGTTGGAGCGCGGCGTGCGCCCGATGGGCGCCTGGTCGATGCGGATGACCTTGTCGAGCTGCTCGGCGCCGGAGATGGACTTGTGCGCGCCGGGCTCCTCGCGCGACTTGTAGAGCTTCTTCGCCAGCGCGCGGTAGAGGATGTCGTTCACCAGGGTGGATTTCCCGGAGCCGGAGACGCCGGTGACCACGGTCATCACGCCGAGGGGGATGGAGACGTCGAGATTGCGCAGGTTGTTCTCGCGCGCGCCCAGCACGGCGATGGCCTTGCCGTTGGGCGAGCGGCGCTGGTCGAGCATCTCGATGCGCGTCTTGCCGGCGATGTACTGCCCGGTGAGCGACGCCGGCGCCTTCATGATGTCCTGCGGCGTGCCCGAGGCGACGACGTCGCCGCCGTGGCGTCCGGCGCCCGGGCCAAGGTCGATCACGTAGTCGGCGCGGCGGATGGTCTCCTCATCGTGCTCCACGACGAGCACGGTGTTGCCGAGGTCGCGCAGCGCTTCGAGCGCGGCGAGCAGGCGGCCGTTGTCCCGGTGATGCAGGCCGATGGAGGGCTCGTCGAGCACGTAGAGCACGCCGCGCAGGCGCGAGCCGATCTGCGTCGCCAGGCGGATGCGCTGGCCTTCGCCGCCCGAGAGCGTGGCGGCGGAGCGGTCGAGCGAGATGTAGCCCAGCCCGACGGCGTTGAGGAACTGCAGGCGCTCCTCGATCTCGCGCAGCACGCGCCCGGCGATCTTCCGGCCGCGCTCGTCGAGCGTGATCTTGCGCACCGCTTCGACCGCGCGCCCGAGCGAGAGCGCGGTGAATCCCGCGATGGACATGCCGTTCACCTTCACCGCGAGCGACTCCGGGCGCAGGCGCGCGCCCTGGCACGCCGGGCACTCGGTCGCCGACATGTAGTTCAGCAGCCACTCGCGATAGCCCTCGGAGCTCGACTCTTCGAGATTCTGCTTCAGGTAGGCGAGCACGCCGCGGAAGCCGGCGCGCTTGCCGTCTTTCCCGCTCGGCCCGTAGAGGATGAGGTTCTGCGTCTTCGCCGGAAGCTGCTCGAACGGCTTGGAGAGGTCGAACCCGTAGGCGGCCGCCGCGATGTTCAGCATGCGGATGAGATTGGCCGAGGCCGAGCCGGGCCCGAGGCCGCCATCGAGCAGCGGCTTCGACCAGTCCACGATGACCTTCGCCGGATCGAAGTCATATTTCGAGCCCAGGCCGTTGCACTCCGGGCAGGCGCCGTAGATGGAGTTGAAGCTGAAGGAGCGCGGCTCGAGCGCGGGCACCGAGATGCCGCACTGCGGGCACGCCATGCGCGAGGAGTACAGGTACTCCTCGCCCTCCACCACCGCGACGATGACCAGGCCGTTGGCCAGCTTCATCGCGATGTTGATGGAGTTCTCCAGGCGCTTCTCGATGCCGGGCTTCACCAGCAGGCGGTCGATGACGACCTCGATGGTGTGGTTCTTGCGCTTGTCGAGCGCGACGTCCTCTTCCAGGTTGCGCAGCTCGCCGTCGATGCGGGCGCGCACGAAGCCGTGCTGCGCCAGCTTCTCCATCTCTTTCTTGAACTCGCCTTTGCGGCCGCGGACGATGGGCGCCAGGATCATCACGCGGTCCTCGGGCTTGAGCTGCAGGATGCGCCCGACGATCTGCTCCGCCGTCTGCCGCGAGATGGGCCGGCCGCACTGCGGGCAATGGGGCGCGCCGACCGACGCGTAGAGTAAGCGCAAATAATCGTAAATCTCGGTGATCGTCCCTACGGTCGAGCGCGGGCTGCGGGAGGTAGTCTTCTGCTCGATCGAGATGGCGGGCGACAGGCCGTCGATGGAATCCACGTCGGGGCGCTCCATCTGGTCGAGGAACTGCCGCGCGTAGGCGGAGAGCGTCTCCACGTACCGCCGCTGGCCCTCGGCGTAGATGGTGTCGAAGGCGAGCGACGACTTGCCGGAGCCGGAAAGCCCGGTGATGACGGTCAGCGTGTTGCGCGGGATCTCGACGGAGATGTTCTTGAGGTTGTGCTGGCGCGCGCCGCGGACCGTGATCTTCTGGATGGCCATGGAGGGGAACCGAGAACGCGGCTCCCCAGAAGGCTTCGCGGGGGAGAAAGCGCAACTCACTTCGTATCTTAGTTGTTACTAGCGGACGCCGTCAAAGCAGCGCACAGTGAGAGAGACGGGCCATGTACCGCCGTAATCATGACAAGGGCGCCGGCGAAGACAAGAATCCTCGCTGCTTCCCGCATCAAACGTTCCGACCGGGAACGACATCTTAGGCAGGGTCGAACACAGTGAGCGCAATGCTGGTCATCGCAACCTTCCTTCTGGTCCTCACCGCCGCTCTTTCCTTCGGGATCCTGCTGGGCTATGCCGCCATCACCGGCATCCTGTACCTGTTCGCGCGCTCGCGCCGGACCCAGCCGCCGGCGACCGCCGTGCTCGCGGCTGACACTTCTTCCAACTAAGTCCACGGTCCACAGTCCACGGTCCACAGTGGCCGCACGTGGGTCAGTGGCCCAACCTCGGCCTCTGTGGAC
>DATIBR010000137.1 GCA_035457425.1 Terriglobales bacterium | reverse complement strand
CAGAATCGCGCGGCACCGAACTGAGACTCTCCAGCAGGATGTTGACCGCCAGCGCGCCCATCGCTTCCATCGGCTGGCGGATGGTGGTGAGGGGCGGCGTGCACAGCGCTGCCGGGGCGATGTCGTCGAACCCGATCACCGAGCACTGGCGCGGGACCTCGATGCCGGCATGCGCCAGCGCGCGCATCGCACCCAGCGCGGACATGTCGTCGAAGGCCAGCACCGCCGAGAACGCCCGCTTGTGCTGGATCAGTTCGTTGGTCGATCTGTAGGCGGCTTCGAAACCGGACGAGGGGTCGCTCGAGTCGGGCAGCTCGCTGGTCAGTCGCGGGTCCAGATGCAGGCCGCGGTGCTGCGCGAACTTCCGGATCCCGCGCCAGCGCGCCGCGCTGTCTCCTCCGCCCAGTGCCTTCGGTCCGCGCAGGAAGGCGATCTTCCGGTGGCCCAGGCCGTAGAGGTGCTCCACGGCCATCGCGCCGCCGAGTTCGTTGTCCACGATCACCGAGCTCACCCGCCCATGGTCGAGCTCGCGGCCGATCATCACGCACGGCAGCTTGTTGTTCTCGATATCGGCCAGCAGGGTGATGTCCATGAACAGCCAGTTCGCGATCACGACCAGTCCTTCGACGCGCCGCGCCAGCAGCATCTCCAGGTAGCGCTCGAAGCGCGCGCGCTCGTTCTGCGCGTCGGTGAGGATAGGCGTGTACGAGGCGGCATAGAGCCCGTTCTGGATGCCCCGCATGATGAGCGTGCAATACGGGTCGGTGATGTCGAACACCATCAAGCCAACGGTGTGGCTACGGTTGCTGCGCAGCGAGCGCGCGAACAAGTTGGGGTGATAGCCCAGCTTCTTGGCGGCCTGCTGGATGCGGCTCTTCGTCGCCGGGGGGATGTAGCGGGCCAGCGGGCTTTCGTTCAGGACGATGGAGACCGTGGTAGCCGAGACCTTGCTTTCCCGCGCCACGTCGCGGATGGTGACGCTGCGTCCTCCGCGCGATGACGTCCGCACTCTCTTCTCCTGCATGGTGGATGGGGAAAGCATCATATCGCAGCTCTTGTCACGCCCGCTGGACCGGTTCTTCCGGCGGGATCTCGAAGTCCAGCAACTCGCCGCGGAATCCGCGCGTCTTGATGGTCGCGAAGATCAGCCCCGCCACCAGCCAGAGCCCTCCCCAGAGCTTGGCCGGCGTGCTGAGATTGATCCACAGCAGGAAGCAAACGGCAAAACCGAGCAGTGGCGGCAGAAGATTGCCGAGCGTGCGCTGCCGCTCGCGCACGAAGTAGCGCATGAAGGCCGCGAGGTTCACGCCCATGAAGGCGATGAGCGCGCCGAAGTTCAGCATCTCCGCGCCCAGGCCGTAGGTGATGAGGAAAGCGCCCACCAGCGCGACCACACCGACGAAGATCACGTTGTTCCGCGGTATGTGGCGCTTGGGATCCACGGCGGCAAAGAACTTTCGTGGCAGTGCGTTGCTCCGTCCCATGCCATAGAGCAGACGCGCGGCGCCCAGGTGCGCCCCCATGCCGGAGCCGATATTGGCTGTCAGCAACGTGAGGTTGATCAATCCGAAGAACCAGGCGCCGCCGGCGCGGCCGGCAACGTGGACGAACGCCGTGTCCACGTCCGGGTAGCCCTGCTTGGCCGGCCAGATCAGCTCCGCGAGGTACACCTGGCAGAGCGACAGCACGCCGATGGCGAGGCAGGTCAGAACCGTGGCGAGCAGGATGTCGCGCCGCGGGTTCTTCGCCTCCTCCGAAAGGGTTGAGATCCCGTCGAAGCCGATGTAGGTCAGCACGGCGATCGAGGTCCCGCTGAGCACCAGCTTGAGGTTGAACAACTCCGGATCGTAGAAGGGCCGCGTGAGCGACCCGATCGACCCGGCGGGCTGGTGCAGCAGGTAGCGCGCCGCGGCGACGAAGAAGATGGTCAGCACCACGCCCATGAAAGCTGCCAGCAGGGTATTGGTGCGTGCCGACGCCCGCACCCCGCGCAGGTTCAGCAGGGTGAAGAGCGCAAAGAAGAAGATGGCCCACGCCCAGTAGGGAACGGCAGGCGCGAAGTTCATCGCCGCCTTGCTGCACCAGATGATGCAGATCATCGGGTTCAACATGTAGTCCATCGCCATGCTCCAGCCGGTGGCGAAGCCGCCGACCGGATGGATCTCTTTGCCGACGTAGGTGAACGCCGAGCCCGCGCTGGGATACGCCCGGGCCATGCGCCCGTAGCTGATCGCGGTGAACAGCATGGCCACCAGCGCCAGCAGGATGGCGGTGGCGGCATGGCCGCGCCCGCGCTCGGAAAGCACGCCGAACACCGACATAGGCGCCACCGGCTGGATGACGATGATCCCGTAAAGGATCAAGTCCCACAGGCCGAGCGTCCGCCGCAGTCGTGGCGCGTCCGCCGCGGGAGTCGTGGTCGGGGAACCCACTAGCGGGCCCCCGAGCCTTGTGCGTGAACGTTCCAGCCGGTCAGCGTGATGTGCGGCTTGGCGCCCTGGAGGGCGGCGGAGTCGTACGTCGCGCTGATCTCACGTTCTTCCCCGGGCAGCAGCGAGAAGTAGTTGTCGTCCCAGTAGGAAGGCAGGATCTCCTCGCCTTTCGCGCCCTTGTTCACCTTGAGCCGGAGGAAGAACGCGATCCCCTTGCTGGTGTTCGTCACGCGCACCGTCGTCCGCATCGTGCCGCCTTCGGGCTTCGACTCGGAGGTGAACGTGACGCGCGCCTTCGGTAACTCGTTCAGCCCCTTGAAGTCGGCGAATGAGACGACCGGCGAGTACCACCACTTGGATTTGTCCCAAGCGACCTTCTCCGGCTTGGTCGAGAGCCAGTAAAGATTCGAATCCGCCTGCGCTCCCGATGGGCCGGTGACCTCGAGGTGCAGGAAGTATGTGGTGCTCAGGCCGGCGATGGGACTCGGAACGGTAAGCACCTGTTGGGTGGAGTCGGGCGCCGCCGTCACGGTTGCGCTCTGTTGCCAGTGCGGCTTCATGTTGAGGTCGTAGACCGTCGCGGTGACCTTGACCTGCGCGGTCGCGTCGTAGCGGCTGCTCACCAGCCACACCGAGCCGTCGTCGTAGGAATACAGCGCATGCAGCGGTTCGGTGGCCTTCTTCGTCCCGTAATAGCCGCCGCCCGGACGCAGGTAATAGTCGTACTGGTGCCAGATCATCGACGGCCACGCGTTCGTCATCATCCACTGGATCACGCCGGTGGACCTGTACTTGTTCCGGCTGTAGGCCTCAAACATCGCGCGCAGGCCTTCGTAGGCCATCATCTGGCTCTTGGTCGCGAACTCCTCCAGGTTCGAGGACTTGCCATAGCGCGCGTCCATGGCGTCGATGAACAGGTTCATGTCCTTGAACTCGCCGCCGCCGGCGTGGAAGTTCCACCAGTCGTCCACCGGCCAGAGGTGCTCCTTGGGCAGCATCGCCTTGATGCTCTCGATCTCCGGCGGCGCCCCGCCGGGCGAGATCTCGGTCGCGAAGCTCCACGCCCCGCCGAACTCTCCTCCTACCTTCTTCACGTCACCGGTGTCCTCATACCAGTACACCGGGGGCACGAAGTCGTACGGCCCCGCCATCTTGACGCCCGGGGGCCCGGTGAGCGGTGAGTCCAGGTTCTTGGCCGAAGAGACGTAAGGATTCGGCCAGTGCACCTCTTTGAGGACGTTGATGTACATCTGCTCCACCTGCGGGATGGTGGGGGGCATGTCGCTGGCGTTCAGCCACACGAAGACGCTGGGATGCGCGCGCAGGCGCAGGATCTGCGAGCGCTGCGACGCCTCCGCGATCTTGTGGTCTTCGTCATTCCACTTGTCCCACTCTTCGAAGTGATGGCAGCAGCACCAGCCCGCCATCACCAGCATGCCGAGCTGGTCGGTGAGCTCGAAGAACTGCTCGGTCTCGAGCTTGCCTTCGAGCCGGATGGTGTTCAGGCCCATGTGCTGGGCGAGCCTGACCTTGGCTTCCATGCGCTGCTCGTCCTCGCGCACCATCGCATCCGGTGACCAGCCGCCGCCGCGGATCAGGATCGGCTTGCCGTTGATCTTGAACTTCAGGATCTTCTTGCTCGGATCCATCTCGCTCGTGACCTGGCGGATGCCGAAGCGGATCGTCTTCTGGTCGGAGACTTCTCCGTTGGTCTCGAACGCCAGGTCGAGCGTGTGGAGCACCGGCTCGCCCATCTGCGCCGGCCACCACAATTCCGGATCCTTGACGGCGAGCTCCGGAACCTCCGCCGGTGAGATGGCGATGGACTTGGTCTCGCCAGCCGCCAGGTCTACCGGCCGCGAGAAGCGTACTTTGCCGACCGTGCCGCGGAGCGTGCCGCTCACCGGCTCATTGGCATGGTTGACGAGATCGGCGCGGACCGTGAGGCGCGCCGAGTCGAGCGATGGGAGTTCGGTCTCCACGAAGGGATGGCGCACGCTCACTGGGCCTTCCGCGGTGAGGAAGACTCGGCGCCACAGGCCCATGTTCTTGTCGGGCGGCATCGGGTTCCAGTCCACGAAGGTCATCGCAAGGTCATGCGGCGTGGGAGCGGAGATCTCGATCGCCAAGGCGTTCTTCCCGCCCGCGTTCAGGTGCGGCGTCACGTCCAGCTCGAACAAGCGCCAGGTGCCGGCGATCTGCTGCGACCCGGCGATCTGCTTTCCGTTCAGCCACACGTTCGCGCGAAAGCTCAGCCCGTCGAGATGGAGGATCACGTGCCGCTTCGCGAAGCTCGCCGGTACGGTGAATTCCGTCCGGTACCACCACGGCACGGCGAAGGGACTGTCGGAAGCCATCGGCTCGAGCGAGAAGTTCTCGCCGATGCCGTAGGTCACGCCCGGTAGCTTGCGCATGTTCATGCCGAAATAGGGATCGGGGAAGGTACCGTCCGCCACCAGGGCGGCGACCACCGTGGTGGGAACGGTCGCCTTGTGCCAACCGGAGGCGGCGAATCCGGCGCGCGAGATCTCCTCGCCCTTCGCCGTGGTCCTGGCCGAGCTCTGAAGCGCCCAGCCGCGAGCGAGGTTCAGCTGGGACGTGGCGGCGTCAGCAGCGCTGGCGAGGGTGGCGGCACACAGGAGAAACAGCGTTGTCAGGCGGCGGATATGCATCATGGCTCCCCCAAGGTCTTGGTCCGAACCGGCAAAGGGCCTTGACAAAGATGTCTGGTTTTATTAAATCGATTTAGCGGCTGTCAAGTCGCACGGCCAAAAATCGGCGCCGGTCGGCGGGTTGCACGGCTCGGGGGAGACGTGGGCGCTAAGCACGTGCTTGGCATCGATATCGGTGGCACAAAGGTGGCCGCCGGGCTGGTCAACGGCTCCGGCGAGATCGTTTCTATCGCACGCGCGCCGATGAACGCCAACGGCAGCGCGGAAGATGCGATGCGCTCGGTGCAGGAGGCCATCGCGGGAGTCTTTCCCGATGCGAAGGGGCGGGAAGTGTTTGGCGTGGGCGTTGCGTCGCCCGGCCCGCTCGACCCCATCTGCGGTCTGGTGCTGCACAGCCCCAATCTTGCATGCTGGCGCGATTTTCCCCTGACCTCTTCGGTGCAGGCGATCTGCGGCATTCCCACGCGGCTCGACAACGACGCCAACGCCGGCGGTCTCGCCGAGGCGCTTTGGGGCGCCGGCGCCGGCTACCGGCACGTGTTCTACATCACCATCGGGACCGGCATCGGCACCGCCCTGGTCTACGACGGCCACCTCTATCACGGTCGCACCGGCAACGCCCCCGAGGGCGGCCACCAGACCATCGACATCCACGCGCCGGTCCGGTGCGGCTGCGGGAAACGCGGATGCATCGAGGGACTGGCTTCCGGGCCGGCCATCGCCGAGCAGGCGCGCGCGCTGGCAGTCGAGGATCCCAGCGCGGCGCGCGCCCTGCTGGCCGCGGCCGGCAACCGACCCGACGGCATCACTCCTGAGGTCCTCTTCCGCTGCTGGCATGCCGGAGACCCGTTCAGCACGCGGCTGGTCGACGGCACCGTCGAATTGCTGGCGGTTTGGCTGGGGAACCTCATCGACCTCTTCGAACCCGATATTTTTATCGTCGGCGGCGGCGTGGGCATGGGACTGCAGCCCGCCTACGATCGTCTGCGAACGGCCGCCGCGCGCTGGAGCCTGAACGGCCGGGCAGCGGAGATCCCCATGGCGCCGGCCCGATACGGGGTCGACGCCGGCATCGCCGGCTCCGCCGCCCTCTGGTTCCAGGACACGCCCGCCGACGTAGCCATCGACGTCACCCCGAGTGTCCCGTGAAGCGCAGCGCCGAGACCTCCCACTTACTCGCCGAGATCTACGAACAGCCGGCAGGCGTTCGCGCCACGGCAGAAGACCACGGCATCCGCGATACCCTCGCGCATCTGGCGCCGCACCTGGCCGGCATCGCGCGCATCCTCATCGCGGGGACCGGTACCAGCCGCCACGCCGGGGTCATCGCCAAGTTCATGCTCGAAGGACTGGCGCACATTCCCACGGCCGTCGAGTTCTCGAGCGAGCTGCAGTACGGCTCTTCGCTCCCCGGTCCGGACGCACTGGTCATCGTGATCTCGCAATCGGGGGAAACCTCGGACACGGTGAGCGCGCTCCGTGCGGCGCGATCGGCCGGAGCACGCGTGCTCGCGATCTCGAACGTGAGCGACGCCACCATGATGGCGGACGCAGACTACGGCCTCCACACCAAGTGCGGTCCGGAGCGTTCCATCCCATCGACCAAGGCCTTTACCGCGCAGCTCACGGCGCTCTATCTGCTCGCGCTCACGGCGGCGCTCGCGCGCGAGCGGCTCACCGCGGCCGAGTACGACGCCCGGCTGGCCGAGCTCCTCGAGATCCCGGCCAAGCTCGAACGAACACTCGAGAACGACGCCCTGTGCCGGCGGTTGGCGGGAGAAGCCGCGGGCTGCGAAAAGTTCATCTACGTCGGGCGGGGCATCCACCGGGGCGTGGCGCTGGACGGCGCGCTGAAGTTCAAGGAGACCACCTACCGGTCGGCCGAGGCGTACGCCGGCGGCGAGCTGTGGCACGGGCCGCTGGCGACCGTCGATCTCAGCACGGCGCTGCTCCTGTTGGCAGCGCACGACGCCCGCGATCCGCGTTCGCAACCGCGCTACGCGCAAACGCTCTCGAACCTGCGAAGCCTGAAAGGACGGGCGCGCACAACCATCGCGATCGCGCTCCAAGGCGACACCGCGGTGGAGAAGGCCGCGGATCTCACCGTGCCCGTCCCCGCGACGAACGAATACTTGCTCCCCCTGCTCGAGATCGTGCCCTTGCAGCTGTTCGCCTACTACCTCGCCATCCAGCTCGGTCACGACGTGGACCATCCGCGCAACCTCACCAAAGCCGTCCTGGAAGAGCGGCTCTAGCGGCTATTTCTTGGGCTTCGCTGGTCCGGAGGTCGCGAAGTCGAGCAGTCGGCGCGCTTCGCGCTGCTGTTCGTTCATTTCGCGCGTCGAGCGATCGAAGGCGGCGCGCTCGGCCGCGGCGCGCTCGTTCTCACCGAGCTGGGCATACACGCGGCTCAACTGGTAGTGGGTCCGGGGATACTTGGAATCGGCGGCGACGGAGGTCTCGAGCGCCGCCCGGGCGCCGCGATAGTCGCCACGCTGCGCCAGCACCATGCCGCGGACCAGGTTCGCGCCCGGATGCCGCGGATCACGCGCCAGGATGCGCTGCGCCATGCTCAACGCCTTTTCCTGGTCGCCGCGGAGCTGCGCGATGTCGGCCACCAGGTACTGCGCCTCGTTGTTGGTGGCATCGATGGCGAGCGCCTTGTCGAGCGCGTTCAGCGCCTCGTCGTAGCGCTTGAGCGCGTGCAGGGCGTAGGCATGTCCGAGGTGCGCCTGCAGCCGCTTGGGGTCCAGCTCGGCGGCGCGCCGCAACGGCACCGTCGCGGCGTCGGTGTCACCGACCCACAGCTGCGCCACGCCGAGCAGATAAAGGTAGTCGGGATAGTCACTCTCGATCCGCGTGGCGGCCGACATGGCGCGCACCGCCTCCGCCGGCGACCCGAGCCGCATCGCGAGATGCGCGTAGCGATACAGCAACTCGGTCGAATTGGGCGCCAGCCGGAGCGCCTGCGTCACGCTCGCGATGGCCGCACGGTCGTCGCCGCGCCGCGACTCGGCTTCTGCCTTCGCCAGCCACGCAGCCGGCCCGCTCGGAGCAGCGGCCTTGGCGCGTGGCGCGGGCGCGCCGCGCCGCGGCTTACCCGGTTGCTGCGCGGCGGCGGACACCGCGCCGAGCACCAGCAGGATGGCGATGCAGCGCTTCACTGATCCTCTCCCCGGCCCTTGAGCTGCTGGAAGAGCGCGAACTGCTGCTCGGCATCGGCCGTGCGGCCGAGCCGCTGGTAGGCCTTGCCGAGCTGATAGTGCGCGCGCGCTTCATTCGGCGCCAGTCGGATGCTGGCTTCCAGCTGCTCGGCGGCCCCCGCGGCGTCGCCTTGCTCGAGCAGGATCTGCCCGAGCAGATAGCGCGCGTCGGCGTACGAGGGATCCTGCCGCAGCACCTGTTGCAGGAGCGGCACCGCCGCCGCGCCCTGGCTCTGGAGCGAAAGCGTGTACGCAAGGTGATAGCGCGTGCGCGGGTCGTTGGGATGCGACCGCAGCTCCTCCTCGAAGTGGCGCTGTGCCAGGGGAAGCTGTCCGCGCCGCAGGTAGACGACTCCGCTCGAAAAATGAGCGCCCGAAACGTTCGCATCCAGCTTGAGCGCCTCCTGGTACTGCGTCAAAGCGGAATCGAAGTCGCCTTGCTGCGCGTGCGCGTCACCCAGCATCACGTAGAGCGGCGCCGAGGAGCGATTGGCCGCCAGCATGTGGCCGAAGATCTCGCCCGCGCGCTTGGTATCGCCCAGCTTCACCAGCGAGACGCCGAGCGCGTACTGCAGGGAAGCGTCGGAGCGGGCATCCGCGTCGTGCTCCAGCAGCTCCGCGGCGCACTGGTAGGCGCCGCTCTGGAAGCAGGAGAGGGCGAGCAGGCGGGCGAGCTGCCGGTCGTTCGGCTGCAGCCGCAGGGCGGCACGCAACGGCTCGACGGCCAGCGCAGGCTGCTCAGCCTGGAAGCGCGCCACGCCCAGGGAGGCCTGCACCGCCGGGAAGTTCGGATCCCAATCCGCCGCGTGATAAAAGGACGCGGCCGCGCCCACGTAGTGCTTCCGCTGCGACAGGATCACTCCGAGGTTGAAGTAGGCGCGTGCGATGATCTCGGAAAGCTGCGCGCGCGCGGCCGCGGCGCCCGCCGGCATCGGGGCCGCCGGGACCTGCCACACGCCGACCGTGCCGGAGCCGCCCATCGGGGACTCAGCCAGATACTGCTCCAGCTGGTCCTGGGACTGCGCTCGATATTTCTCTTTCAGCGTTTTCGCGCGATCGAAGTGCGCGGTGGCTTCGGTGTCGCGGCCGAGCGCGTGCAGCGCCTGCCCGAGCACATATTCCGCGCTGCTCACATTGGCGACCGCCTGCGGGTCGTTGCTCGCCCGCGCCAGGAAATCCGTGAACGAGCGCACCGCGCCGGCGTGATCGTCGGCTTGGAACTGCGCCTGGCCCAGGTGGTAGAGCGGGCGCGACTCCTGCGGCGCCAGCCGCACCGCGCGTTCCAGGTACGGAACGGCTTCGGCGGCGCGGCGGTCGGCGGTGAGCGCGATGCCGGCGTTCAGGTTGCAGAGGTAGTCGTCCGGGGCGATCGCCAATTCGCGCTGGAACGCCACGATGGCGTCGCGCAGGGCGTCGGGCCTGCGGATCAGGATCGTGCCCAGGTAGTAGTTCGCGCGCCGGACGCGCGGGTCGAGTCGCAACGCGATCTCCAATTCCTTGCGCGCCTCGTCGAAATGCTCGTAGTCCCGCCAGGTGCGGCCGATCAGCACGTGGACCGCGGCGCCGGGGCGGGCCTTGGCGAGCGCGTCGAATGCGGCTTGCGCGCGGCTCGCGTCCTTGGCCTGGAGGGCGATGTTGGCTTGCGCGAGCATGACTTCGGGATCGTCGGGGGCGGCGGCGCGCGTCTCGTCGATCTGCTGCATGGCCTCGCCTATCCGGTTCTGCGCCGCGTAGGCGACCGCCAGCAGTTGCAGAACGCGCGGGTTCCGCACCGTGGCGTTCAGCTCGCGCAACACTCCCTCCGCCTGCACCGGCTTCTGCTGCTGCAGATAGACGGTGGCGGCGCTCAGCACCGGCTCGGTGGGATCGCTCAGCTGCTGGCTGGCTTCGCCATAGGCGCGAAGCGCCTCGTCCCAGCGGGCGCCCGCGGCCGCCAGGTTCCCGAACGCGATCAGGGCCCGCGCGGCCGCAAAGCGGTATTCGCTCTCCGCCAGGTAGAAGTCCTTGGCCTGCAGCGCCTGCTCGGCCCGCTGGATGTCCGCGGCCGGCCCTGCGTCGGCGGCCGGAGCCTGCTGCGCGACCGCCGGGATTGCGCAGCCCAACAACACGGCGACCCACACTGTTGCCGGAAGTCTCACCGGCGCGATTGTAAGCCAGACCAGCGCCGCCCGGGGGGCCTTAGAGTTTTTTGTAACGCGGCATTGACACCGTCCCAGAACAGGAATACAGTTCATAAAATTTTGTGGGGGGCTAAACGATTTAGTAAGCCAAAGAATCGTTTTACTAGCTCCGAAGTTGCAAGCGGGCCCCAGGACCTAACGTTCACTTCTCCGTTGTGGAGGAAGAACAATGCGGCGTCCCATCTTCGCCGTTCTGCTTGCGGTTATCTGTCTGCTGGCGCTGCCGGTTTCTGCGCAGCGTTTCCTCGGCACCATCACCGGCACCGTGACCGACTCGACCGGCGCAGTCGTGCCGGACG
>DATIBR010000136.1 GCA_035457425.1 Terriglobales bacterium | reverse complement strand
AGCACCAGGTCGGAAGGCAGCAGGGTGAGGTCCTGGGGGCGAGCACTGCCATCGTTGAACAGGTTTTCGTCGAGCAGCATGCGCAGGCGATCGAGCGTGATGCCCAGCGCCGCGGCCGCTTCAACCTCGGAGTAGCACTCTTTCGCCGGCTTGGTGATCGGTGGCATGGTTGGGACCGCTTTCTGGGGAAGCTGAGTTGTACCTGCTTGGGGCCGGAGCTTGTATCGGGTAAACTCCCAATACTTCCTGCACATGAGACCTTACCGTCCCCCGGTAACCCGCACCCTCCTGGCCCCCGTCCTTCTACTGTGTTTGCTTGTTGGCGTAGGGATTAACGCCTGGGGAGTAACGCCGGATCTCCCCGCCGGAGGGACGCCGCGCCTGGCGGTTTCCAGCGATCCGGCCACGCGCTCCGGTTTCGAGCACTACTACAGCCTGGAATACGACCGCGCGCTGGCGGACTTCGAGAAGGTGCAGAAGGCGCATCCGGACGACCCGGTCGCCATCAACCACGTGCTGCAGGCCGTCTTTTACAAGGAGCTGTACCGCGCCGGCGCGCTCGAGACCAGCCTGTACGCCAGCAACAGCTTCGTCAGCAAGCGCCAGGTGAAGTTCGCGCCCGACGCGCAGAAGCAGTTCCGGGAACTGAGCGAGCGGGCGCTGAAGGCTGCCGAGCAGCGCCTGGCCGCCGATCCCAACGACGCGGAAGCGCTGTACGCGCGTGGCGTGACCTACGGCCTGCGCGCCACGTACCTCGCGCTGGTGGACAAGGCGTGGTTCTCTGCGCTGCGCGCGGCCATCGCGGCGCGGCGCGACCACGAGCGCGTCCTCGAACTGGCGCCCCAGTTCGCCGACGCCAAGACCGCCGTCGGCGTGCATAACTACGTGGCCGGCAGCCTTCCGATGGCCATCAAGGTGGCCGTCTCGCTGATCGGCTTGAGCGGCAGCAAGAAGAAGGGGATTCAACTGCTGTACCAGGCGGCGGAGGCCAAAGGCGAGACCAGCGCCGATGCGCGCGTGGCGCTCGTCCTGTTCCTGCGGCGCGAGGAGCGCTACGAGGAAGCGCTCAAGGTCGCGCGCTCGCTCATCGCCGACCACCCGCGCAACTTCCTGTTCGCGACCGAGGAAGGGAACATCCTCAACGCCGCCGGGAAAGGCCCGGAGGCTATCGCCTCGTTGAAGCGCGTGATCGAAGAGGGCAAGGCGGGCAGATATCCCGATCCGCACCTGGAAGTCCCGCTCTTCTCGCTTGCCGAGGCGCTCAAGGGACAGCGCCACTTCGCCGAGGCAGCCGACGCCTACGAGCAGGTGCCCGGATATCCGCGCGCCGACACCGACCTGAAGCAGCGCGCGCATCTCTACGCCGGGCAGATGGCCGACGCCGCCGGCCAGCGCGAGCGCGCCCGGCGCAACTACGAAGCCGCGCTCGCCGACGATCCCGAGAGCGACCACGCCAAGCTCGCGCGCAAGTACCTGAAGTCTCCCTACCGCCTCTAGCGGAACTTCCCGCCTGGTCCGCCCGTATTAGAATCAGGGAGGGAATCGGCTATGTATTGCAACTACTGCGGCAAGATCATCCAGGACGACGCGAGACTCTGTGCCTACTGCGGCAAGGGAGTGGCCGCGAGCGTGGCTCGGCGGCAGCTGCTGCGCTCGCGCAAGGACCGCAAGGTCGCGGGCGTATGCGCCGGCCTGGCCGAGTATCTCGTCATGGACGTGACCCTGCTGCGCGTGCTGACCGTGTGCCTCGCGATCGTCTGGTTCCCCATCGTGATCGCGTATATCGTGATGTGGGTCGTGGTCCCGGAAGAACCGGAAGTCGTCACGACAGCGGTGAGCGTGCAAGTCCCGCACCAAACCTGATCCCCAAGAAGCAGGGCGGATGAACGTCACCAGCGGCGATGCCATGCTGTTCGTCGAAGAGCAAGGCAGCGGGCCGCCGCTCGTGCTGCTGCATCCCTTTCCCACGAATCACAAGTTCTGGCGGCCGGTGTTGCCGGCGCTGGCGCAGCGCTACCGCGTGCTCCTGCCGGACCTGCGCGGCTCGGGCGAGTCGAGCGCGGGCGACGGCGCCGCCACCATGCGGAAGCACGCCGACGACCTCGCGCGCGTCTGTGACTCGGCCGGCATCCAGCGCGCCGCATTCGCCGGCATCTCCATCGGCGGTTACATCCTGCTCGAGTTCTGGCGGCGCCATGCCGCGCGCGTCGCGGCGCTGGTCCTGGGCGACACCCGCGCGACCCCCGACACCCCCGAAGGCCGCGCCGCTCGCCTGAGATCCGTCACGGAGGTGGAGCAGCACGGTCCCGCGACGTTCGTCGCCGGGATGACGCCGAAGCTGCTGGGCGAGACGACGCGCAACCATCGTCCCGACGTCGCGCGCGCCGCCATCGCCCTCATGAACGAGAGCTCGGTCGCGGGCATCGCCGCGCTCCAGCAGGGAATGGCGGAGCGTCCGGATTCCGTGCCTACGTTGAAGACGATCAACGTGCCGACGCTGGTGCTGGTGGGAGAGGAAGATACGCTCACGCCGGTGAGCGACGCGGAGCAGCTCCGCGCCGGTATCGCGGGCAGCAAGTTGGTGAAGGTCCCGGCCGCGGGACACTTCACCGCCTTCGAGCAGCCGGAGTTCGTCGGGCGCGAGCTGCGAAGCTTTCTGGACGCGCTGCCGTCCTGGGCTTAGCTGCCTTAGCAGCGCACGATCTTCTCGGAGGCGATGCCGCGGGTGGCGTTACGGGTGTCGACCACGAGCTGCGACTCGCGCACGATGCGGGCGTAGTCGTAGTCGCTGTGGTCGGTCACGATGACCACGCAGTCATACTGGCCCAGGTCGGCGAGCGGCGCGCACTTCATGTCGAGGTGGTACTTGCGGCCGTGCCCGACATAAGCGAAGTAGGGATCGTGGTACTTCACCTCGGCGCCTTCCTTCTGCAGCAGCTCGATGATGGTCAGCGCCGGCGACTCGCGCAGGTCGTCGATATCGCGCTTGTAAGCCACGCCCAGGATCAGGATGTGGGCGCCGTTCAGCGCCTTCTTGTGCTGGTTGAGCGCGCGCCCGATGGCCGCCACCACGTGGTACGGCATCGCGGTGTTGATCTCGCCCGCCAGTTCGATGAAGCGCGTCTGGAAGTCCCACTGCTTGGCCTTCCAGGAGAGGTAGAACGGGTCCACCGGGATGCAGTGGCCGCCCAGGCCGGGCCCGGGATAGAAGGGCTGGAAGCCGAAGGGCTTGGTCTTGGCCGCGTCGATGACCTCCCAGAGGTCGATGCCCATGCGCAGCGAGAGCAGCTTGAGCTCGTTGACGAGCGCGATGTTCACGCAGCGGTAGATGTTCTCGAGCAGTTTGGTCATCTCGGCGGCGGCGGGGCTCGAGACGGGGACGACCGAGTTGAAGATGGAGCGGTAGAGCGCGGCGGCGAGTTCGCCCGCGCGGCGGTCGAGACCGCCCACCACCTTGGGGATGTCGCGGCGCGCGACCGTGTCGTTGCCCGGGTCTTCGCGCTCGGGCGAGAAGGCGACGAAGAAGACGTCTTCGCCGGTGTTGGCGGAGCTGGCGGCTTTGAGCCCGGCGCGGTTCTTGCCTTCGAGGATCGGGACCATCACCTCTTCGGTGGTGCCGGGGTAGGTGGTGCTCTCGAGCACGATGAGCTGGCCGGCGCGCAGGTGGGGCGCGATGGCCTCCGCGGTGGCGACGATGTAGCTCAGGTCGGGTTCGCGCGATTCCGTCAGCGGGGTGGGGACGCAAATGACGACCGCGTCCATCTCGGCGATGTGCGCGTAGTCGGCGGTCGCGGCAAAGCCGCGCGTGCGCGCCGCCTGGATGTCGGTGGGCGGGATGCGGTAGATGTACGACCCGCCCTCGTTGAGCGTGGCGACCTTCTTCGCGTCGACGTCGAAGCCGGTGAGCGGGAACTTCTCTTCGCTGAACAGCAGGCCGAGCGGCAGGCCGACGTACCCCATGCCGATGACGCCCACGCGCGCCTCGCGCGCCTCGATGCGCGCGCGCAAGCGCTCGGAAAGTGTGACGGATTTTGCTGGTTTATGCATCTCGGGAAGACTCGATTTTATCATCGATCCGCGACTCATCTGCCGCGCGAGTGAGAGGTCATCCAGATCGAGACAGGCGCGTCCGGCGACGGGCCCGTGACTTCCAGGAGAACCCGGCGTTGCACCAGGCCGGTATACTGGGTGTCGATGTCCCTTTGCCGGCTTTCCGTCCTAGGACTCGTGGCCGTGCTGGCCGGGATCGGCGTGGCACAGCAACCTCCGCCTCCGCCCGCGCCGGCGCCGGCGCCGGCCTCGGCCCCGGCGATCGTGAGCTATGCGGTCGCATCCGAGCGTCGCGACCCGCGGCAGTTCTCGGTGCAGGTTGACCTGGTCGGCCACGCCACGTACGAAGCGGCGGAGTCCACCGGCGAGGGCGAGCCGGCCGAGCCTTTTCGCGTAGAGTTCGACGTCTCGCCCTCCACGCGCGACCGGATCTTCGCGCTGACGCAAGGCGTCGACTACTTCCAAGGTGATTTTGAGTTCCGCAAGCACGCGGTCGCCGATACCGGCCGCAAGACCCTTCGCTACCAGGACGGCGCGCGCACCTCGGAAACCACCTTCAATTGGTCAGAGAACAAGCAGATACAGCAGCTTACAGATATCTTCGAGAGCATCGCGCTGACGCAGGGTCTGGCCCGCAAGCTGGCGCATCTGCGGCGCTACGACAAGCTCGGGCTCGACGCCGTCCTCAAGCGCATGGAGGAGCTGCGCAAGGCGAACTACCTGGGAGAGCTGCAGGCCATCGCGCCTCTGCTGCGCCAGATCGCCAACGACCCCGGGGTCATGAAACTGGCACGCGACCGCGCCCGGCGACTGCTCGACCAGGTGGACGCGGCAGCCCTGCCGCCCGCGTCCGCCAGCCCCAAGTGAGGTCCGTCACCGCAGCGAGAGCAACTCTGGCCTAGAATCAGCGTCTAAGGTAGTAGGGATATCTCCAGGAGAAGTGTTATGCGTCCGAGATTGGGGTACGTCCTCGTTCTTGGGGCTTTGGTATTCGGTCTGGCGGGGTCCGCGGCGGCCGAGACGGATTCGCACGCCCGCATCGTCCGGTTGAGCTACGTCGACGGCCAGGTGCAGATGGACCGCGACGGATCGAGCGGCCTGGAAGCCGGCTTCCTCAACATGCCGCTGGCGCAAGGCACGCAGGTCGTGACCGGCGGCGACGGCTACGCGGAGATCGAATTCGAGAACGGCGGCACCATCCGCCTGACGCCCTCCAGCAATCTCCGGATGCGCGAGCTGGGCTCGCGCGGCGACAGCCGCGTCACCCTCCTCGACTTCGATTCCGGCACGGCCTACTTCAACATCAAGGGCGATTCCGACGACGACTTCCGGGTCCTGTTGCAAGGGCAGGAGGTCCGCGTGCACAAGTCCGCGCGCTTCCGCATCCGCCTGGAGCGCGACTCCGCCCAGATCGCCGTGACCAAGGGCGAGCTGCAGTTCACCGGCGAGAACGAAGTGCGCGTGAAGAAGGATGAGACGCTCACGCTCGACTTCCAGGACCGCGGCCGCTACTTCCTCGCGAAGAGCATCGAGACCTTGACGTACGACGCCTGGGACCGCGAGCGCGACGACTATCGCGACCGCTATGCCTCCGAGCGCTACAGCAACTCGCGGTACGCCTACGGCTACAGCGACCTGAACTACTACGGCAGCTTCATCAACGTCTCCGGCTACGGCGATTGCTGGCGCCCGTATGGCTACGGCGCCTCCTGGGATCCGTTCCTCGATGGCGCGTGGGTGTGGTATCCGCGCTGGGGATACGTGTGGGTGTCTTCCTATCCCTGGGGCTGGACGCCGTACCGCTACGGCCGTTGGATCTGGGTGAGCGGCTACAACTGGTGCTGGCAGCCGGGCTCGTACTGGGACCGCTGGTCGTACTACCCAGTCGTGCATCGCTGGCCGAGTTGGTATGACCGCCGGCGTTGCCATCCGCCGGAGCGCCGCCACGGGGGCGGTTCGCGCGTCGTCGTGGTCGGCCGTGGTCCGTACACTGGCAAGGGTACGGACGGCCGCAACGGACGCAGGGTCGCCGTCGACGGCGCGCCTGACCTTCCGGCGCCGCGCATCCAGAGCGGTGGCGGGCGGAATGCCGGCTCGCCGACGCGCGGCCCGAGTCCCATCACGCCCGGAGTGCTGCCCGATCAGAACGTGGCGGCTGAGCTCCGGCGCGTGCACGGCAACGAAGAGAACTTCGGACGCCGCCGCATGGTCGAGGTCCGCGGGGATGAGGGCGCGAGCGCGAACGTCGGAGCAGCGACGGGCGGCAGCCCGAATGCCGGCTCGTCTCCCGTTGGCGTGACCGGTCCGACCGCGCCCGCGTCACCGCAGAAGATCGTGGTCGCTCCGGCGCCTCCGCAACAGCGCGGCGATGTCGACCGTCTCGACACCGGCCGCGGCAGGGCGGAATCGCAACCGCCACGCACCACGCCCGCGGCTACTCCGGCGCCGCAACCGGCTGCGCCCTCGGTCCGGCCCGCGCCCGCGCCGCCCGTCCGTCCGGCGGCGCCGGCGAGCGATCCGGCGCCTCGCAGCCAAGGTTCGGGCTATCGAGGCGCGAGCGGATACTCGGGTGCGAACAGCGGCGGCAGCAGCGCGCCGCATAGCTCGGGCGCCGCGAGCGCATCCAGTTCCGGTTCCGGCGGCTATCGCAGCCAGAGCTCGGGCGGCGGCTCCAGCAGCTCCAGTGGCGGTTCGCGCAGTTCGAGCAGCAGCGGCTCGCGTTCGTCCGGCAGTTCGAGCAGCTCGACGGCTAAGAGCCCGAAGTAGCCTCGCAAAGGAGCAAGGCACAGCGTGCGCGCTGTGCCTTATCTTTTTGTGTTGTTAAAGGACCGCGATGCCGGCATAGCCCACGCAATAGTCGCGGTCGCCGGAAACGTCGGCCGAAGTGGCGTACTTCACCAGCTCGGCGCGGGTCGCGCCGAGCTGCCTGGTGGCGGTCAGCATCGCGACGGCCGGCCCGTAGCCGCACATGCTGATGCGCTCGCGCCGCACCGTTTCGTGCAGCCCGGCGGGGTCGAGCGCGAGGATGCGCTCGATGGCCTTGTGGTCTTTCTCGCGCGTGACGGAGTCGCTCTCGTAGTGGTTCATGTCGCTCGAGGCGATGACGAGAACATCCCGCCGGTCCGCCAGAACGTTGGCGATCGCCTTGCCGAGCGCCTCCAGAACGGCGAGCTGTCCGACGCCGACACAGATGGGCACGAAGCGGAAGTCCGGCAGCAGTTGCTGCAGGAATGGAAGCTGGACCTCGAGTGCGTGCTCCGCGCGGTGCGCCTGCTCGTCTTCTTCCAGGTAGGGAAGCGCGCGCTGCAGTTCGCCGGCCAGTCCCTCGTCGATCGCTACTTCGCCGAGCGGCGTGGCCCAGGCGCCGCGGCTCATGATCGCGAGCGGCTGGCCCATGCCGGTGTGATTCGGACAAAGGATGATGAAGCGATGCGGAAGCTCGAGATGCGCGTACACCGCGCCCGCCACGTGCCCGGAGTACATGTAGCCGGCGTGCGGGACCACGCACCCGAGCGCGCGCTGCTTCGTGCCGCTCTTCAGATACGAGGCAATGTCGCGGCGTAGCGTGCCGGCGTCATCCGGATAGAACCTTCCGGCGACTGCCGGTTGCCGGACTGTCGGGTCGGGCGCCATCGCTACCTCAGCGCGTTGAAGACGCGCGCCATCTTCTCCAGTTCGACCGCTTCGGCGCGAACGTCGGGGCGCAGCTTGGCGCTCGCGATCGCCTTGCGCGCCGCGGCTTCATCGTAATCCTGCCGCAGGTTATTGAGCAGCGTCTTGCGCTTTTGCGCGAAGGCAAGCTTCAGGAAGTCGAGGAATGCGCGCGGCTCCACGCCCAGCTTCTCAGCGCGCGGCGCGATGGTCAGCCGCAGCACGGTGGAGTACACCTTGGGCGGCGGCGAGAACGCGCCCGGCGGCAGCGTGAACAGCTTCTCGACCTTCGCGAACAGCTGCGCGGTCGCCGAGAGCAGGCCGTACTCGCGCCCACCGGGCTCCGCCGCGATGCGGTCGGCGACCTCGCGCTGCACGAGGATGACGATCTGCTCGATGTGCTGGTGGTGCTCGAACAGGTGCAGCAGGATGGGCGACGTGATGTAGTAAGGCAGGTTCCCGATGACCTGCGCCTTCGGCGCGCGATGCAGGCGCGTGTCGCCGGCGGTGCCCGCCTCGCGCCCGACGAAGCGCGCGAAGTCGATGCGCAGCACGTCGCCCTCGATGATCTCGACGTTCGGCTTGAGCGCATACGCCATGCGCAACTGCGCGCCCAGCACGTGATCGAGTTCGATGGCGGCAACGTGCGCCGCGCGCGCCGCCAGCAATTCCGTCAGAACGCCCCTGCCGGGGCCGATCTCGACCACCAGCTTCTGCGAGACGTCGCCCAGCGCCGCCACGATCTTCTCCGCCGCGCGCTTGTCGGCGAGGAAGTTCTGCCCCAGCTTCGGCTTCTTCGCGGCTTTTCCACCGGCAGTCACATTGACCCTCGCGCACACGGGCAGTAGACTGCCTGTTCCCCCAGCGGCCCAATCGCGGCCCTTAACGGAGGCTCCCCATGAAGATCACCTTCGCGGCATCCGAGTGTGTGCCATTCTCGAAGACCGGCGGGCTCGCTGACGTGGTGGGCGCGCTGCCGCAGGCCCTGGCCGCGCTCGGGCACGACGTCACCGTCTTCCTGCCCAAGTACAAGCAGACCAAGCTGGCGTCCGCGAAGACCGTGGTGCCGAGCGTGACGGTGCCGTTCGACGACCAGTACCGCTTCTGCTCGGTGCTGGATGGCGGGTCGCAACATGGCGTCCGATTCTACTTTATCGACTACCCGCCGTTCTTCGAGCGCGACGCCCTCTACGGCACCCCGACCGGCGATTATCCTGACAACGCCGAGCGCTTCGCGCTCTACTCGCGCGCGGTGCTGGAAGCCTCGAAGGCGATGGGCGTGCCCGAGGTCTTCCACTGCCACGACTGGCAGTCGGCGCTCATCCCGGTGCTGCTGCGCACCAACTACGCCGACGACCCGGCGTTCCGCGGCGTGCCCGTGGTCTTCACCATCCACAACATGGGCTACCAGGGGCTTTTCTCGCCCGACACGCTGCCGCTGCTCGGGCTGCCCTGGGACCTGTTCACCATGGACAAGCTCGAGTTCTTCGGCAAGGCGAACTTCCTCAAGGGCGCGCTCGTCTTCTCCGACTTCATCACCACGGTCAGCAAGAAATATTCGCAGGAGATCCAAACGCCGGAGTACGGCTTCGGCCTGGAAGGCGTGCTGCGCGCGCGCTCGGCGACCGTGACGGGAATCCTCAACGGCGTGGACTACAACGAGTGGTCGCCGGAGATGGACAAGTTCATCAAGGCGAAGTACTCGCCCGCGGACCTGAAGGGCAAAGCGGCCTGCAAGGCCGACCTGCTCGCGGAGTTCGGCTGCGCCGACACCGCGAGCAAGCTGCCGGTCATCGGCATCGTCTCGCGCTTCGCGGCGCAGAAGGGCTTCGACCTCATCGCGCAGGTCATGGAGCGCCTGGCGCGCGAGGAGATGATCATCTGCGCGCTCGGCTCCGGCGACAAGGAATACCAGGACATGTTCACGCGCATGCACCAGCAGTTCCCGAACAAGATCCTGATCAAGGTCGCGTACGACAACACCATCGCGCACAAGATCGAGGCGGGCTCCGACATGTTCCTGATGCCGTCGCGCTACGAGCCTTGCGGCCTCAACCAGATCTATTCGCTCAAGTACGGCACTGTGCCGGTGGTGCGCGCGACCGGCGGCCTCGACGACACCATCGAGAACTGGGACCCCAAAACGCAGAAGGGGACCGGCTTCAAGTTCTCGGAGTACTCGGGCGAGGCGCTGTACAAGACCATCCAGGCCGCTCTCACCGCCTACAAGGACCAGGCCAGCTGGCAGCAGCTCATGCGCAACGGCATGGGCAAGGACTTCTCCTGGGGCGCGTCGGCGAAGGAGTACGTGCGCGTGTTCGAGCGCGTGAAGCAGGCGCGCTCGGCAGCGGCGTAGGAAGGCGCGGCTCACCCTCCTGCGAGTGAGATCAGGCCGGCGACCCGCCGGCCTTTTTCCTGCGCGCGAAGAGATAGAACACCGGGACGCCCGCCAGGATGACCACCGTCCCCCAGATCGAGTTGCGCAGGTTCTGCACGAAGCTGTAGTAGAGCAGCACCGTCGCGGCCGCGATGAACAGCGCCGGCACCAGCGGATATCCCTTCATGCGATAGGGTCGGTCGGCATCGCCGACGCGCCGCCGGTAGTAGAAGATGGTGCTGGTCGCGATCAGGTAGAAAAGCCACTCGGAGTAGATGGCGAGGTTGAACAGGTCCTCGAAGGCGCCGCCGAGCACGACCAGGGCGATGGTGAGCGCTGCCTGGAAGGCGAGGGCGACGCCCGGCGTGTGATAGCGCTCGCTCACGCGCGCGACCGAGTCGAAGAAGTAGCCGTCGCGGGCCGCGGCGAACGGGATGCGCGCGCCCGTCAGGATCTGGCCGTTCATCGCGACGAACATGGAGAGCGCGATGCCCGCGGAGATGACGGCGGCGCCCATCGGGCCCAGCGCTTGCTCCACCGCCAGCGCCGCCGGGCGCTCCGCCTTCGCGATCGCCTCGGCCGGCAGCACCCACTGCACCGCCGCGAAGGTGAGGATGTAAAGCGCAGCCACCAGCGAGATGCCGAAGACCATCGCGATGGGGATGTTGCGTCCCGGATCCTTGATCTCGCCGGCGACCATGTTCAGGTTGTTCCAGCCGTCGTAGGCCCAGAGCGCGGCGATGAGCGCGGCCATGAAGCCGGCGATGCCGCCGGTCGCGCCCGCGAACTCGGAGCGCAGGTTCACGGTGCCGCCGCTGCCGAGCGCGAAGCAGACGAGGATGATCGCCACCACCATCCCGACCTTCAGGATGGTGAAGAACAACTGGAACTCACCCGCCTTCTTCACGCCGAGATAGTTGAGCCAGCTCAGCAGCAGGATGATGGCAATGGCGACCAGGTGCCCGCCGTTGATCGGGACGCGGCCGGAGATCACCTCCTCTTTCAGGAAGCCGAAGGCGCGGAAGTCTCCCAGCGTGCGGATGAGCCCGGCGGCGACGGTCGCGATGGACGCCGGCTTGCCGATGGTGAACCACGTCCACGCATAGAGGAAGCCCATGGTCGGTCCGTAGGCGTCGCGGATGTAGACGTACTCGCCGCCGGCCTCGGGCTTCATGGCGCCGAGTTCCGCGTAGGTGAGCGCGCCGAACCAGGAGAGCAGGCCGCCGACCACCCACGCCAGCAGCACCACGTTCGCCGAGCCGGTGGCCTCCATCATCCGCTTCGGGACCAGGAAGATGCCGCTGCCGATGATGATGCCGACCACGATGGCGGAAGCGTGGCTCACCCCGAGGGCTCGTACCAGGCCAGCGCGCTGCGGCGTCTTGGTCTCAGCCAACGGCAGGTCCTTTCGCATCGCGGAACGCGAAGCTGGCAATATACCCGACGGCGAACGTCACCGCCGAACCGATCACCACGTACCAGGTGAAGGGAATGGCGGTCGCCCGCCAGACGTACAGGGAAGTCGCGAAACCCACCGCCATGCCGACCATCGTGCCGCGCTCATTCGCCTGCTTCGTCAGGACGCCGAGCAGGAACACGCCCAGCAGGGCGCCGTACGCGACCGAGGCGATGGAGAGACCGACCTCGACCACGTGTCCGCCGCCGCGGGAGAGCAGCGCGAGCGCGAACAGCACCAGCGCCCAGAAGACCGTCGCCGCGCGCGATACCGCCATGCGGCGGCGCTCGTCGGCTTGCGGCCGCAGGCGCAGGTAGAAGTCCACGATGGTCGAGGACGACAGCGAATTCAGCGCGGCGCTGAGGTTGCTCATCGCCGCCGCCAGGATGGCTGCGATCAGCAAGCCGGAGATGACGTGCGGCATCTGCGTCACGATGAACGTGGGGTAGATGCGGTCCGGGCGCTCGAACGCCATCGCCGGCGGGAACAGCTCGTAGAAGACGAACAGCATCGCCCCTACCAGCAGGAACAGGCCGAACTGCACCAGGACGAAGAGGCCGCTGGAGATGAGCGCGGTCTTCGAGTCGCGCTCGCTGCGCGCGGCGAGCAACCGCTGCACAATGAGCTGGTCGGTGCCGTGGCTCGCAGTCGTCAGGAAGGTGCCGCCGATCAGGCCCGCCCAGAACGTGTAGGGCGTAGCGAAGGTCCAGCGGAAATCGAAGACGTGGAACTTGCCGGCGGCGCCCGCGAGCTCGACGACCTGGCTCCAGCCGCCCGGCACCAGGTGCAGGATGGTGAAGACGCCGACGAGCGTCCCAGCGAGGTAGATGGCCATCTGCACGACGTCGGTCCAGATGACCGCCGCCATCCCGCCCTCGAGGGTGTAAATGAACGTGAGCGCGAGAATGATGGCAATGGACCAGACGTCGCCGGTGCCGATGGCGATTCCCACGACGATGGACACGGCGAACACGCGCACGCCCTCCGCCGCGGCGCGCGTGAGCAGGAACAGGCCGGCGGTGAACTTGTGCAGCAGCGGCCCGAAGCGCCGGTCGATGAGCTGGTACGCGGTGAACAGCTCGCCGCGGAAGTACTGCGGGATGAGGACCACGCTGATGACGACTCGGCCGACCAGGTAGCCGAGCACGAGCTGCAGGAAACCGAAATCCTTCTGATACGCGAGCCCGGGGACGCTGATGACGGTGAGGGTGCTGGTCTCGGCGGCGACGATGGAGAGCGCGATGGCCCACCACGGCACGGCGCGGTCGGCGAGGAAGTAGTCGCGCAGCGAGCGCTGCCGCTTGCGAAAGCGCAGGCCAAACAACGTGATGCCCGCGAGATACGCGGCGATCACGGCGAGGTCGAGCAGGTCGAGTCCGCGTGCGATCCTGGTGCTCCCGGCTGCAGCCTACGTCATTATGCGTTGAAACCGGCGTTCGGGGGTACGAACATCGCGGTTTACATGATAAAAAGGGGCCCATCCATGCCCCATTATCTCGGGGTCGACGCCGGCGGCAGCAAGACGGAATGCGCCGTGGGCGACGACCACGCCATCCTTGGCCGCTCGACCGCCACGAGCTGCAAGGTGCAGAAAGTCGGAGAAGAGGCTGCCCGAACGGCCCTGCAGCAGGGCATACGCGAAGCTTGCAAGAATGCCGGCGTCTCCCCGCGGGAGATCACGCACAGCTGCATCGGCATTGCCGGCGCCTCCGACGCGCGCACCGCGCTCATCGTTCATCGCATCATGCGCGACACCGTTGGCGGCGAGGTCGATGTCATCGGCGACAACGTGATCGCGCTGGAAGCGGCTTTCCGCACCGGCCCGGGCGTGATCTCCATCGCGGGCACCGGGTCCATCGTCTTCGGCCGCAATGAACGGGGCGACACCGCGCGCGCCGGCGGATGGGGGCCGGTGATCTCCGACGAAGGTTCCGCGGAGTGGATCGGGCGGCAGGCCGCGGCCGCGGCCGTGCGCGCCGTCGATACCGGCCAGAACACCGCGCTCACCAAGGCGGTCCTTGAAGCCTGGCACGTCGCGACGCGCGAAGACATCGTCCGGCTGTCCAACGCCTACCCGCACCCCGACTTCGCCGGCCTGTATCCCAACGTGCTGCACGCGGCGCTCGACGGCGATTCGCTGGCGCGCGACCTGCTGATGCGTGCCGGGACCGAGCTCGCGGGGCTCACCAAGATCGTCATCCGCAAGCTCTGGCCGGGCCGCCACGCGGTGCGCGTCTGCGTTGCGGGCGGCGTGTTCACCACCTCTGCAGTCGTGCGGCAGGTGTACGGGAACTCGCTGCGGGCCGAGCGCCCCGACATCGCGGTCAGCTTCGGGCACGTGCATCCGGTGGCAGGCGCGCTCGCCATCGCGCGCCGCGCGGGCGGCAGGGAATCGCAGCCGGCGCAAGCCGGTTCCTGAGGACCGCCGCTTTCGCGCTAGAATCCCGCCCAGCAACCCATGGCGGAACCTTCCGGCAGCCCCGGCAAGAAGACGGCGCCTCTCACGCCGGCGCAACACGCCGCGCTCGAGGAGCGTATCCGCAGCACTTCGTCCGAGGAGCTGAAGGACGTAGCGGCGTCCGCGCAGCTCGATGAGGACCTCGCGCTCGCCTTCCTGGCGCGCCGCGACCTGCCGCAGCAGGCGCTGGAGGCGCTCGCGAAGAACGGCCACGTCATGAAGCACCGCCGCGTCATCGCCGCGGTCGTGATGCACCCGCGCACGCCGCGCCACGTCTCCATCCCGGTCGCGCGCCATCTCTATACGTTCGAGCTGATGCAGATCGCGCTCACGCCGGCGGTCGCCGCCGACGTCAAGATGGCGGTGGACGAGATCATCGTCACGCGGCTCGAGGGCATCTCCGCCGGCGAGCGGCTTACGCTCGCGCGCCGCGCCTCCGGCCGCGTGGCGGCGGCGCTGCTGCTGGATAGCGACGAGCGCATCGTCGAGGCCGCGCTCGCCAGCCCCTTCATGACCGAGGCACTGATCGTGAAGGCGCTCATGCGCGAGGAAGCGCCGGAGCACTTCGTCGCGCTGGCCAGCCGGCACGCGAAGTGGTCCCTGCGCAAGGACATCCAGATCGCGCTGCTGCGCAACGACAAGACGCCGCTGGCGCGCGTCCTGGCCTTTGCGCAATCGCTGCCCACGCAGACGCTGCGCGACACGCTCTCGCACACCCGCCTCAGCGCCAACGTGAAGATGTACCTGCTGGAAGAGCTCGACCAGCGCGAGAGGCGCGCGGCCGGCGCGTCTTAGCGGAGCTTGTCGAAGTGCTCGCGGATGCGCTCGGCCTGCTTGCGCGTGACGACGGCGGAGAGCGCGTTGAGGTCCGCCAGCTTCACCGCGCGCTCCGAGCCGAAGTGCTCGAGCAGGCGGCGGCGCGTGGTCGCGCCGATGCCCGGGACCTCCAGCAGGTCGCTGGCGCGGTCGCGCATCTGGCGGCGCTTGCGGTGGAACGTGACCGCGAAGCGGTGCGCCTCGTCGCGGATGAGCTGCACCAGGTGCAGGATGGGCGAGTGGCGGTCGAGCTTCACCGGCTCGTCCTCCAGCCCGTGGACGTAGATGATCTCCTCGCGCTTCGCGATCGCGGCGAGCGGCTGGTTGATGATGCCCAGCCCTTCAAGCGCCAGCGCCGCTGAGTGCAGTTGTCCCACGCCGCCGTCGATCAGCACCAGCGAGGGGAACGGCGCCTTCTCGGCCAGCAGGCGCTTATAACGGCGCTCCACCACCTCGCGCATCGAGGCGAAGTCGTCAACACCGGTCACGCCGCGGATGATGAACTTGCGGTAGTCGGACTTCTTCATCTTGCCGTCTTCCCACACCACCATCGACGCCACCGTCTCGGCGCCCTGGATGTGCGAGATGTCGAAGCACTCGATGCGCGTGGGCAGCTCCGGCATCTGCAGCGCGTCCTGCAAGGCTTCCTGGATGGCGCGTTGCTGCGGCTTCAGCACGCGGAAGCGCTGGTCGTAGGACTGCTTGGCGTTCTTGCCGACCAGGTCGAGCAGCGAGCGCTTCTCCCCGCGCTGTGGCACCAGGATCTCCACGCGATGGCCGGACTTCCGGCTCAACAATGTCTCCAGCGCCGGGCGGTCTTCGAAGTCTACCGGCACCAGGATCTGCCGCGGGACGTACTGCTGGTCGATGTAAACCTGCTTGAGCAGGGCGGAGAAGAACGTTGCGGCGGAAAAAGCGTCCTCGGTGGCCGACTGCCGGTCGTCGGCCTCGGCGGGAGGTGCCATGCCGATCTCCGGCAGGTCTTCCCAGAAGAGATCCCGGCGGTCGAGCACGCGGCCGGTGCGCATGTGGAACAGATTGACCGCCAGCATGTCGTTCTCGAAGTGATAGCCGAAGACGTCGGTGTCGTCGCCCTCGGCGGCCGCGATGCGCTGCTTCTCGGTCACCTGCTCGACCGTCGACACCAGGTCGCGCAACTTGGCGGCGCGCTCGTACTCCTGCTGCTCCGCCGCCTGGTCCATGCGCGCGCGCAACGACTTCGACAGGTCGCCCGTCCGGCCTTCCAGGAACAGCCGCACATCGTGCACCGCCTGCTCGTACTGCTCAGGCGTGGTCAGGTCGCGCACGCACGGTCCCAGGCAGCGCTTGATGTAGTACTGCAGGCACGGCCGCGCGTGATAGCGCGTGAGGTCTACCGTGCACGAGGGCACGAGAAAGTTCCGGTGGATGAGGTCGGTGATGCGGTAGGCGAGGTTCGCAGGGAAGTAGGGGCCGTAGTACGCGGCGCCGTCCTTCTTCAGCCGCCGCGTCACATACACGCGCGGGAAGCGCTCCCGGGTCAGCTTGATATAGGGGTAGGTCTTGTCGTCGCGCAGCAGGATGTTGAAGCGAGGCTGCTTCTGCTTGATGAGATTGTTCTCGAGCGCCAGCGCCTCCATCTCGTTGTCGACGACGATGTACTCCACGTCGACCGCCTCGCGCAGCAACGAGCCCGTCTTAGCGTCGAGCGGCGCCTCGCCGACGAAGTACGACCGCACCCGGGCCCGCAGGCTGTTCGCCTTGCCCACGTAGATCACCTGTCCCTCGGCGTTCTTGTAGAGGTACACGCCGGGGGAGGCGGGAAGCGTCCGGATTTTGGCCTGCAGGTCCATCAGTGAGCCGGGCTGGTCCCGGTAAAAATTCTATTATCCAGCCTCATTCGTGATTATTTTGCGCTCGGCCGGACAAGCATTCGATGCAGCAGCGCCGCCGCTGGTCGCTAAGTAATTGATAGTACTAGCCTTATATGGAGGGCAGAAAGACTTCGATTGGCAGGGCGGTTGCTCTTTCTGAGGACGACCGAGGCATGTCCTCAGGCCGAAGTTGCCGCCGGCCAGGCCGGCGAGGACCAAGTTCGAAGGAGTTTCCCCCATGAAACGAGCACTGTTCGCAGCTCTCATCACCGCCGGCCTGCTGGTCTCGACCGGCTGCGCCACCAAGAATTACGTCCGCAAAGAGACCGCGCCCATCATCAACAAAGTGAATGAGCTCGACGATCTGACCTCGCAGAACACGCGCGACATCCGCGACCTCGACACGCGCGCGACCCAGGGCATCCAGACGGCGCAGTCGAAGGCGGACTCGGCCGACCAGAAGGCGCTGGCAGCGGGCAAGACCGCGGATGAAGCCAACGTGCTCGCGACCCAGGCCTCGACCCGGGTCGAGACTCTGCACAACACGGTCGCCAACCTCGACAACTACAAGCCGGTGGTCGAGACGTCGGTGCACTTCGGCTTCGATCAGGCCAACCTGACCGCGAAGGCGAAGGAAGCGCTCGACCAGCTCGCGCAGGAGATCCCCAACCAGAAGCACTACATCCTGGTCGTCGAAGGCGGCACCGACTCGGTCGGCGACGCCAATTACAACTACCAGCTCAGCGAGCGCCGTGCCGCGGCCGTGATCCAGTACCTGGCCGAGGAGCACAGCATCCCCGCGCACAAGATCTACGTGATCGGATTGGGTAAGGACAAGAAGGTGGCGTCGAACGCCAGCGCGTCGGGCCGTGCGAAGAACCGTCGCGTGGACGTGCGCCTGATGACGAACACCCAGGAGCCGGCGCAGTCGGCTGCCGCCGAACCGCAGTCGTAAGAGGTTCTCACGAGCAAACCTCCTCCCCCGAGGTTTTGCGAACAGGGCCGCACCCTCAGGGCGGCCCTATTTTTTTGCTTCCACGCGCCGCGAGTCGCCGCGGGCCGTCTAATGGGAAGCGCAGTAAAATAGAGACAATGGCTTCCCGGACTGCGATGTGTGCGGCATGGGTGTTGCTCGCGGCGGTCGTGTGCGCCGGGCAGGTGGAGCCGACCGCTCCCGGCCGCGGGCAGGCGCCGGGGAACCAGGCGCCGCCGCGCTCCGACCGCCCGCAGAGCGCGCCGGGAGAAAGCTCCAGCAAGGACCAGCCCGATGACTTGGGGCCGCCGCCCGTCGACTACGACCCCGGGGGCGTCAACGAGTTCAAGAAGTACGACCCGCATCGTGCCGACAAGGACATCGAGGTCGGCGACTACTACGCCAAGCAGGGCAATCACCGCGGCGCGCTCATGCGCTATCAGGACGCGCTCGAGTACAAGCCCAACGACCCGACCGCCATCTTCCGGCTCGCCACCACCTACGAGAAGGTGAAGAAGCCGCGCGAGGCCGCGCGCTTCGTCGTCCTGTACCTGCGCGTCGCGCCCGACGGCCAGTACTACGAGGAAGCGCAGAAGCTGCAGGAGCGGCTGCGTCCCATGATCCAGGAGCAGGCCGACACGCCGGAGAAGAAGCGGGCCTTCGCCCTGGTGGATGAGGGCACGCTGTTGCTGGGGAAGAATGACTTCCGCGGCGCCATTGCGAGGCTCCAGGCTGCGCTCGAGGCCGATCCCTGGAACGAGGATGCCACCTTCTTCCTCGCCGACGCCTATGAGAAGAACGGCCTGCTCGACGAAGCCAGCGCGACCTATCGCGCCTACCTGCGGCTCGACCCCAGCGGCGTCTTCGCCGACGCCGCCAAGATCGCGCTCCAGCACCTGCCGCAGCTTCGCGGCGAGGGCATTCCGGCAAAGCCCGAGCTGCCTACTTCTCTACCTTCAGAAAATCCCCGGTAGTAGCGTCCACGGCCACACGCAGTTCGGCGCCATAGCTCACGTGCCACTTGAGCTTGTTCTCCTTCGGCCACCAGTCCAGCGTGAAACTCACCGGCGTCTTCGGGTCCTTCTTCATGATCTTTTCGCCGCCGTGCTTCTGCGCGACCTCGAAGGCTTTGTCGGAGTCCTGCTTGAGGAAGGAAAGGTCGAAGGGCTGCGTGTTGGGGTTCGAGGGGTTGTAGTCGTCTTCCTGGCCGGGATTCACGCCCGGCGAGGGGGCGTCGGGCGCGTCGATCCCCGACCACATGTAGGGCTTGATGCCGCGCTGCATCGACGAGGCGAAGACCGCCTTCCAGACGCCGCACTTGCCTTCGGCGACCGGAGAGTCATGGCCGCAGTCGGACTCCAAGCGGAACGGCTTGGCGTCGGCGGCCCAGCCGCGCGCCGAAATGTAGGTCTTCTGGAACGCGACCCGGCCGGTCTCGTACTGGTTCTTCTTCTCCGCGGGCTTGGCACGCGCCGCAGCGCTCTCCTTCGGCTTCTCCGGCTCGGAGGAGCATCCCGCGAGCGCGGCGGCGAGAGCGAGCAGCAACAAGGTCTTGCGCATGTTGGTAGGCCTCGTATGATTTGGTGAGTCAATCCCCAAGGGCCAACATTCTAAATGATGCCGAGGCCGACCCGATGCATCCGACCGTAGACAGCACCTGGAAGATGATCGCTGATGCGACCGCCGGCATGGACCCTGCGGCGCTCGCGCGCCATCCGGAAGGGAAGTGGTGCGCCGCCGAGATCGTGGAGCACCTGCTGATCACCTACACCGCGACCACCAAGGGCTTGCGGAAGGCGATTGTCGCCGGCAAGCCGCTCGGCAGCAGGCCGACGCTGAAGAACAGGCTCTTCCAGTTCGTAGTGCTCGACGTCGGCTACTTCCCGACGGGCCGCCAGGCGCCCGCGATGACTATTCCGAAGGGCCTTCAGGCGGACCAGGTGGTCCGCGCCGTCGAGCAGGCGCTGCCCGAGATGGACGCGGCCATCACCGAGTGCGAGCAGAAGTATGGCAGCGGCGTGAAGATCGCCGACCATCCGGTGCTGGGCCCGCTCACGGCCCGCCAGTGGCGGCAGTTCCACTTCGTCCACGCGCGACACCACATGAAGCAGGTCACGCGCTTGCGCGCTTAGTCGAGGCCCGCGGCGCGCAGCCGCGCCAGCAGGGTCTTGGTGGAGATGCCGAGGCGCTCGGCAGCCGCCGTGCGGTTCCACTTGCACTCGCGCAACACTGACTCCAGCGTGGCGCGGTCGCTTCCGGCTGCCGCCGCTGCTTTCGCCGCCTTAGCGGCGCCCGGTTGCGGAAGCGCCAAGGCGGCGGCGCTGATCTCGCCCTCCTCCAGAATGGCCGCGCGCTCCAGCACGTTCTGTAACTCGCGGACATTCCCCGGCCAGCCGTACTGGCGTAGCGCCGCGAGCGCGTCCTTCGCCAACTCCAGCCGCGGCTTGCGCAATTCGCGACGTGAACGTTCGAGAAACGCTTCCGCGAGCAGCGTGACATCGTCGCCGCGCTCGCGCAGGGGCGGGATGCGCAGCGGGAAGACGGCGAGGCGGAAATAAAGGTCGCGACGGAAGCCCGTAGCCTTCTCCAGGTCGCGGTTGGTCGCCGCCACGATGCGGACGTCGACTTTCAGCGGCCCCGAGCCGCCCAGCCGCTCGATGACCTTCTCCTCCAGGACGCGCAGCAGCTTGGCCTGCACCGCCTCTGGCAACTCGCCGACTTCGTCGAGAAAGATGGTGCCGCCGTGCGCGGCCTCGAACCGGCCCGCGCGGCGGGTGTCGGCGCCCGTGAATGCGCCCTTCTCATGCCCGAACAGCTCGTTCTCGATGAGCGTCTCCGGGATGGCGGCGCAGTTCAGCGCGACGAACGGCTTGGCAGCGCGCGGCGAGAGCTGGTGCAGGGCCCGCGCGAACAGCTCCTTGCCCGTTCCGCTCTCGCCCAGCAGCAGCACGGTCGAGTCCGCGGGCGCGATGCGCTGCAGCTCGCGCGCGGCGCTCTGCATCGCCGGGCTTTCCCCCAGGATGCGCGGGAAGCCGAGCCGCCGGGCGTGCTCCTCTTTCAGCAGGATGTTCTCACGCAGCAGTTGCTGCCGCTCGATGGCGCGCCGCGTCAGCCGCTCGAGATGGTCGAGGTCGATCGGCTTTTGGATGAAGTCATACGCGCCGTGCTTCATCGCCTCGACCGCTTGCGGCACCGTGCCGTAGGCCGTCATCAGGATGACCGGAATCTCGGGATCTGCTGCCAGCGAGGCCTGCAGCACCTCCATCCCGCTCCCCGCCGGCAGCTTCAGGTCGGTGAGCACGAGCGAGAACTTGCGCCGCCGGAGGGCCTGCAGCGCCGCGGCCAGGTCCGCCGCCGGCGTGACCTCGTACCGCATGCGGGCGAGCGCGGTGGCGAGCATCTCGCGAAGCTCAGCCTTGTCCTCGACCAGCAGGATGGAGTCCATAGAAAGAAAGCGCCGGCACGCGCCGGCGCTCGTGTGAAAGAAGCGGCTATTCGCCGATGGAACTGTTCAGCCCGGCCTTGCGGATCTCTTCCTGCAGGTCGGTCATCTTCTGCTTCGCCGCCGCGAGGTCGTCCTGCTTGGCCTTCAGGTCGTCCTGGAACTTCTTCTCGTCCGCGACCCACTTGGCCTGGTTTTCGGGGCGCGCTTTCGCGCCCGCGTCGCCGTAGTACGCCGCCGCGCGCAGCCGTTGCTCGCGGTTCAACACGTCGATCTCGCGGTTGAGCTGGTCGATCTCCTTCTTGATGTCCGCGGCCTTACCCTTGAACTCGTCCAGCTTTTCCTTGGCGGCTTCCTCGTCGGTCTTCTCGGCCTTGTCGCCCTTGTCCTTGCCCTTGGCAGCCGAGGCATCGGCCGTGACGGCGCCTTCCTTGTCCTTGTCGTCTTCCGCGGGCAAGCCGCCGAAGTCGCCCGTGGTAGTCGAGAGCGTGTTCTTCTTGGGGAGGTTCTCGTTGTCGTAGACCTTCCCATTGGGCGAGCCCTGGGCTTTCTTCTCTCGCTGCATGCGCGCGGCGTCGCCCAGCGAGATGCCCTCATCCTGCGCCACCGCGATGCCGGCGCCAAGGATGCTCACCGCAAGGAACAACCACAGTCGTTTCATGGCACAACCGTCCTTTTGAGGCCCGGGGTTAACGGAAGCATAACCCCGAGTTTCTGCCAGCGCAATATGTTAGTCCGCGGAAACGGCCGCCTGGACCGGGTTTTTTGCAGGAAACGACAGGGTAAACACCGTGCCTCGGGGGCTGCTCTCGACCTGGATGGCGCCTCCGTGCTCCGTCACGATGCGCTGCACCAGAGCGAGCCCCAGGCCGGTCCCGTGCGTCTTGGTGGTGAAGAATGGGATGAAGATGCGGGGCAGATGCTCGGGCGCGATGCCGGGGCCGTCGTCGCGGAAGATGAGCCGGACCCCGCCTGGCGCCGGCTGCGCGCTCACCTCGATCCGGACCGGCCGGCCTTCGGCCGCCTCCGCGGCGTTGCGCAGGAGATTCGAGAACGCCTGCCGCAGGGCAGTCCGGTCCCCGTTCACGGCCAGGTCTTCCGGGATTCCGCCGTAGTCCACCAGCGCTCCCGCCGCCGCCGCTTCCGCGGCGCACTCCGCCAGCAGCGGATGCACGCCGACCATCTCCGTGTGCAGCTCTTGCGGGCGCGCGAAGTTCAGGAAGTCGGTGACGACGCGCGTCAGGTTGGCGGTCTCGCCCACGATCTTGCCGGCGAACTGCCGGACAGAAGCGGCGTCGTTCTCGCGCGTCAGCATCTGGGCATAGCCCGAGATGGTGGCCAGCGAGTTCTTGAACTCGTGCGCGATGCCCGCCGACATCTCGCCCAGCGCCGACATCTTCTCGCGCTCCCGCATCTGGCGGCCGAGCGTGTTGATCTCCGTGAGGTCGCTCACCAGGCAGGCGGCGCCGAGCGCCTCGCCCAGCGTCCCGCGCACCGGCGAGACGGTGATGCCGAGCACGCGCTGCTCGCCCGCCGGTGTGCGGTAATCCGCCTCGATGCGGCGGAAGGGAAGCCCGTGCCGGAGGCACTGGTCGATGGCTTCCAGCAGCGCCTCGGGAGCGTCGTCGCCGATGCCTTCGCGCCGCACCGCGGTCACGCCGCGGAAGATGTCGCGCGCATGCATGCCATACAAGGCTCCGAAGCCGAGAATGGATTTCGCCGACGGGTTCGCCTGCCGCACCATGGCGTTGTTCGCGAACAGCAGCACGCCGCTCGAGAGGTTCGACAGCACCGCCTCGCTCGTGCTCTCCGAGGTCGCCGCGCGCCCGCGCTCGCTCTGCCGCAGCTTCTGCAGCTCCCCTTCCTGCTCCTTGAGTTTCTGGATGACGCCGTTGTAGGCGGCCAGCGAGAAGGCCACGTCGCCCTGCGCCGCGGGCCGCTCCCCGGCCGCGCTCGTCTGCTCGAGCAGCCGCTTGCGCATGGAGTAGATCCACACCCCGGCCACGACGAACACCAGCACTATGATCGCGGACAGCAGCACGATCTTCATCAGCACCGGATTCGCGAGCAGCAGTCTCATCGGTACAGCTCTAAATACCAGGCAAGGACACGGTTTCCCAGGAACACCGCCACCAGCGCGGCGCCGCCCAGGAAGACGCCGAACGGCACCTGGAAGTTGCGATAGATGAGCGCGGCGGACTGCCACGCGCGCCTCCGGGCCACCGCCGCCGGCTCGCGCGCGACCTGCATGCGGCGTCGCGTCCGCTTGACCCAGACCAGTAGG
>DATIBR010000135.1 GCA_035457425.1 Terriglobales bacterium | reverse complement strand
CGGCATCGCGCACGACTTCAACAACGTGCTCGACACCATCGCGCAGGCGACCGCGGTGATGGAGATTCGGGATGGCACCCCGGAGCAGAACGCCGGCTACCTCCGGATGATCCAGAACGCGGTGCGGCGGGGCGCGGAGATCATCACGCGGGTGCGGGAGTACATCCGGGGCGGGACGGGGGAGCCGCGCGCGGTGGACCTGTGCCAGGTCATCGAAGAGGCGCTGGAGCTGACGCAGCCGCTGTGGCGGGAGCTGCCCAACGTCAAGGTGGAGCGGCATTTGGGGCCGGTGCCGCCGGTGCGGGGCAATCCCGCGGACTTGCGGCGCGTGATCACCAACCTGGTGATCAACTCCATCCAGGCGATGCGCGAGGGCGGCGGCAAGATCGCGGTGCGCTGCGCGGAAAGCAACGGCCGGGTGGTGGCCAGCGTGAGCGACACGGGCGCCGGCATCCCGCTCAACCTGCAGAAGAAGATCTTCCTGCCTTACTTCACGACCAAGGCCAAGGGGACGGGGCTGGGACTCTCCGGGGCGCAGCGCATCGTGCAGGCGCTGGGTGGGGCGATCCACTTCACCAGCGAGCCGGGCCAGGGGACCACCTTCACCATCGAGCTGCCGAAGCTGGAAGAGGCGGCGCGCGGCGGCGAGAAGAAAGCCGCGTAGCTACTTGGAACTTCCGCCGGCGGTGGTGGCGGCAGCGGCTTCCGCGAGGATGCGGTGGTGGATGGTGAAGAGCGCGAGCTCGAGGCGGTCGCCGACGCCGATCTTGTCGTAGACGTTGCGCAGATAATTCTTGATGACCTGTTCGGTGGTGCCGAGGCGGCTGGCGATCTCCTTGTTCTTGTAGCCCTGCACGACGAGCGCGACGATCTTCAGCTCCTTGGGAGTGAGGCGGTCGCGGACGCGGGCGCCGACCTGGTCGCTCTCTTCCACTTCCTTGGCGACGGCGGTGTCCTGCACGAAGTTCTCGCCCTTGGAGACCTTGCGGATGCACTCGACCAGGGCGGCGCCGGTGATGGAGCGAAAGACGATGCCGGCGGCGCCGGTGCGGACGAGGTCGGCGGTGTTGTCGGGCTTGTCGGAGACGATGACGACCTGGGTCTTCTGCTTGCGGGCGTCGGCGACGATCTTGCTGAGGTTCTCGGCGAGCGTCTCGGAGATGATGAGGACGGATGCGCGGAAGCGGTCGATGGACATGGCGACCTGCTCGGCGTTCTGGGCCTGCGCGACGATGCGCAGGTCGTCCTCGACGGCGAGCACCTTGGCGGCGCCGGCGCGGAAGATAGCTTGGTTGTCTGCCAGGATGACCTTCAGCATGGCCTCGTCACTTGCCCCGTTTGAACTCGTAGTCGTCGATCACGCACGCCAGACCGCTCTTGCCCTGCCTGGAAGCTTCCTTGCGGACGACGCGGCCGGTGCAGCGGATGGTCACGTCGGTCTTGGTGCCGAGCACGTCCTTGGGCAGGCGGATGTCGAAGCGGACGGCGGAGCCGATCTCCAGCTTGGTGTCGGCTTCGAGGTACACGCCCGCGGCGCTCACGTTGCCGGTCGTGCCGCTCTGCTTGGCGGACGAAGACTCGATGGTGATCGGCAGCTGCAAGGGGAAACGTTTGCCGGTCCGCGCGTCGGACAACTTGGCCTCCTGCGACGTGGCGCCTGAGAAAGTGAAATGTTTATATCACGGATAACGCGGGGCCGTGCCCCGCGAAAAGGGCAAAAACGCGCGGGACGGCCGCAGCCGCCCCGCCTAGGAGGAAAGACTTAGTCGGTGAAGAGGCCGGTCAGGGCGTAGCCGAAGACCAGGCCGACGACCGCGGCCACGCCCGAGGCCGGGAAGACGTAGGGGCCGACCTGCTTGCGGACGTCGAGCCGCTCGCGGATGGCGGAGCGGAGCTCGGCGACGTCGTTATGCAACTGGCGGCGCTGCTCGCTGGCGCGCGCCTCCAGGACTTCCACTGGCATTCCCTTGGTCATGGCTGTTGCCTCGCTTCATTCTGCAACCACACCTGGTCCTGCTTGAGGACCTGCATGGTGCGGGTGGGTGCGACGCCGGTGTAGGTGAGCTCGCGGTAGGCGAGCCACGCGATGACGCCGGCGACGAGGAAATAGACGGCGGCGACGATGCCCGCGGCGATGGCCCAGGCGTACTCGCTCGCGAACAGCGGGCGCAGCAGCGCGATGAAGGTGAAGGTGAGCGCGAGGAAGCCGCTCCACGCCAGCATGAGCGCGCCGACGATCATCGGCAGCGAGGTCTTCCACACGGCGAGCTTCTCGCTCAGCTCGCTGCGCAGCAGGTCGTAGCGTGTCTGGAGGAACTCCTTCAGGTCGTCCTTGATCTCGTGCAGCACGACGGCGAGCGACCTGGCGCCGCCGTTGTTCACTCTCTCGCTATTCATGGCGCGACCTCCAGAGGCGCAGTCCGGCGCCGAGCGCGAGCCCGGCCAGGGCGGCGCCGGCGATGATCTGCAGCGGGTTGTCATGCGCGTAACGGCGCGCCTGCTCGGCGCGCACGCGGGCGCGCCAGCGCGCGTCGTCGAGGCGCTCGCGCGCCAGGGAGCGGGCCTCATCGAGGCGGGCGCGCGCGGCCTGGCGCGCGTCGTGGATCTGGTCCTCGACGCGGCCGCGCAGGTCTTCGATGCGGGCGCGGGCCTGCTCGCCGAACTCGTTCACGCGCTCCTTGAGGCCGCCGGCAACCTCGCCGGAGCCGCTCGCGACGTTTTCCGCGCGGCGGCGCGCGGTGCGCGCGACGTTGACGACGCGCCCCAGGGTGTCGCCGATGCGCTCGGCCGTCTCGTTGAGCCGGGGATTGCCGATGGTGCGCACGTCGACGTCGGTCTTGGGCTCGTACGGCCAGTCTTGCGGCGTGGAAGCCGCTTCCGAAGGCGTGGGCGCGGGATACGTGTCGTACCGCGGTATGTCTGCCGAATGCGAACGTGGCATGACGGTGCCTCGATTTCCGGGGAACAAGAGGTTGGATGTGAGGGCGAGAGGAGGTGTTGGCAGAAAACCGGGGCCGCCAGCGGGCGGCTGGAGGCGGGTCGCAGAGTTCCGGCTCGTCCGCAGCAGCTTAGCTCCGCGGGCAGCCGCCCGCCGCCAGCGGATGCTAGAAGGCGCCGCCGCCGCCGCCGCCGAAGCCGCCGCCGGAGAAGCCTCCGCCGGAAGAGAAGCCGCCGCCGGAGAATCCGGAGCCGCTGGAAGAGGAGCGCGGGGCGGAGACGAAGGCGCTGTGCGCCTGGCTGGACATCGCGCCCAGACCGCGGCTGAAGCTGTACGGGCTGAAGTGCATGCGGGTGGCGTCGGCGCCCGCGTACCAGTTGGGCGGATCCCGAAGGATGCCTTCGAACTTCTTTGCCCACTGCTGCTCCACGCCGAGCGCCATGGCGAAGGGCAGGACCTTCTCGAAGGTGTCGGGCGGCATGCGCTGAAGGCGGTCGGCTTCCACGCGCGTCATGAACTCCTGGAAGCCGAGGACGGCGATGTAGTCCTTCTGGCCGGCAAGCGTCTTGGCCGACATCTGGCGGCCGAAGAGCCACACGATGACGAGCGCGAGCGCGATGCTCAGCGCCGCCAGCCAGAACGAGGTGAAGACGCTGGCCATGCCGAAGACCTGGAGCAGCACGAAGGGCGCGGCGATGAGCGCGACGCCGAGGAGCCGCCACATGTTCGCCTGGTCGGGATCCACGCTGTAGACGTTCTTCTTCTTCAGCTCGGAGAGGATCTCTTCCTTCAGGGTCGGCAGGACGGTGTAGAAGTGGTTCTTCAGGCTGGAGAGGGAAGTGGTCTCGCCGGCGTTGGCGCCGAGGAAGATCTTGCCGAGCATGGTGCGCTCGTGGGGGCGGAGGGCGGTCCACTGGTCGCGGCCCTTGAGCAGGTGGAACACGTAATCGGTGGTGGTGAACAGCAGGACCTTCTCCTGCTTCTCCTCGATCCGGATGAAGCCGCGCACGGCGAGGTCGATGAGGGTGCTGGTGATGTCGCGGGGATCGACGGAGTCGTCGACCATGGTGCCGACCTCGGCGGGCGACATGTCCTTGGGCGGCTCGTACATCGCCGCGACCGAGAGGCCGACGTCGGGGTCGCGGCCCTTCCACCACCACAGCCCGAACATCACGAAGAAAGCGGCGAGCGGAAGCAGCACGATGGGATTGCTGCGGACGAACCAGACGGCGCGCGCGAGCACCGAGGGCTCGTCGAGGATGCCCTTGGGGAGGTAGACGTCGACGGTGAGCCCGCCGCGCATGGCGAGGGGGTTGGTGGTCTCGAACGAGGCTTGCGCGCCGTCGGCCGTCGCGGTCGCTTCCTGGTCATGCGAGCCGTAAACGCCGGTGAAGGCCTGGGCGCGGAGCTGTCCGGCGGCGTTGGCGGGGAAGGTGACGCGGGCGGAGGCGTGGTCGATGGGCACCGGCCAGTCGTTGCCGGTGACGTTCCAGTAGAGTTCGTCGTGGTCGGGGAAGAAGCGGACGGCGTTGCGGACGCGGTACACGATGGTGACGGCGCGCTTGGCGTCGCGGGCGCCGGGAACGTAGATCTTCAGGCGGCGCTCGCCGCCCTCGGTGCGCTGCTCGTACTTCAGCGGGCCGTCGTCGCCGGCGACCTCGACCACCTTCAGGAAGAGCGAGTAGTTGGTGTCGTTCGGTCCGGGATACTCGACGGGGATGTTGCGGTAGATGCCGTTCCACTGGCCGATGAAGACCAGCGTGATGCGTTCGGTGACGAGGATCTCGGCGTCCTGCTCGACCTGGATGGTGGAGTGGAAGTCGGCGATGCGCCAGCTGCGCTCGGCGGCCTGCGCGGAGCAGGCGCAGAGCAGCAGCAGGAAGGCGCAGAGCCAGCGCACGCGGAGTGCCGCCGTCATGACGCCCGCTAGAACTTCACGGCCGGCGCCTCGCGCTCGGCGGGTGCGGTGAGCTCGAAGAACTGCCGCGGCGTGAAGCCGAACATGCCGGCAATGATGTTCGAAGGGAAGGTCGCGATCTTGGTGTTGAGGTCGCGCACCACGGCGTTGTAGTAGCGGCGCGATTCCTGGAGCGAGTTCTCTACCTGGTTGAGCGAGTTCTGCAGGCTCTGGAAGTTCTCCGAGGCGCGCAGCTGCGGGTACTGCTCGGCGACGGCGAACAGGCTCTTGAGCGCCATGGTGAGCTGTCCCTCGGCGGCGGCGCGCTCGGCGGGGCCGGTGGCCTGCATCGCCATGGAGCGGAACTTGGCGACGTTCTCGAAGGTCCCCTTCTCGTGCGCGGCGTAGCCTTTCACGGTCTCGACGAGATTGGGGATGAGGTCGTGGCGGCGCTTGAGCTGGACGTCGATGTCGGACCAGGCGTTGTCGGCGCGGACGCGCAGGCCGACCAGGCTGTTGTACATGCCGATGACGACGCCGACGACCACCAGCAGGACGACAAGGATGAGGATCAGGACCATCGAAAGCCTCCGTGGAAGGAACGCTGTCGGGGAAGAAGTAACACTAACAGAGCGGGAAAGCGGGCGCAAAGCGCCGGGCCAGCAGAGTAGAAGTGTTACGGAAAAAGATTTCGTGGCGAGCAGCGGCAGCAGCCCGGGCCAGCAGCAACCACGGCCAGCAGCACAGCATCCGACGGGATTGCAGCCCCAGGAACCAGGTCCCTGCTCGGATGCGTGCGTCTCGGCCCCTGCTGTCGTTGCTCCTGATCACCGCGCTCGCGTCCGTGCTGCAAAGCTGCCGCGGCGTCAGCGACGTGAACCTGCCGCCGGAACCGGTCCACCAGACCAGGCCGGTCAGCCGCCGCGTCTTCCTCGTCGTGTTCGAGAACCAGAAGTACGAGGGAGTGGTGGGGAACCCGCACGCGCCCTACCTGAACGGGCTGATGCAGGAGTGGGCCTCGGCCGACAACTTCTACGCCAACACCCACCCGTCGCTGGGGAACTATTTCATGCTCACCACCGGCGACATCATCTCCAACGACCTGAACTTCGCCGACATCGTGACGCAGAACAATATCGCGCGCGAGATGGGGCAGGCGGGCGTGAGCTGGAAGGCGTACCTGGCGAGCATGCCCAGCGCCGGTTACCTGGGCGACAAGGCGTATCCGTACGTGAAGTCGCACAACCCGTTCGCGTATTTCTCCGACGTGCGGCTGCTCGAGGAGAACCGGCAGAAGATGGTGCCGTTCAGCGCGTTCCAGGGCGACCTCGACGCGGGCGCGCTGCCCGCGTTCGTCTACGTGGTGCCGGACCAGACGCGCAACATGCACGACTGCGAGGACGGGACGCGCGATTGCTCGAACGACGAGAAGATCGCCGCCGGCGACGAATGGCTGCAGTCGGTGGTCGAGCCCATCCTGGCAAGCAACGC
>DATIBR010000134.1 GCA_035457425.1 Terriglobales bacterium | reverse complement strand
CAGCGTCACCGCCAGGAAGCGGGCGGCGCAGTCGCGGGTGGTCGCGAGGATGTTGCCGAAGGCCAGCTTCGCGGCGTCGCAGCGAGTGCAATAAGCCGCTCCTGGCCGAACTTGTGTAGTTTCTTGTGTAGCGGGCTGTTTTGACCGGTGGAGGGTAAGCCTATGAAAAGAATGGTAGGCCCGGGAGGACTCGAACCTCTGACCTCTTCCGTGTCAAGGAAGCGCTCTAACCAACTGAGCTACGGGCCTATGGGGGATAGGTAGGAACGACTGACTCCCTTATTTTAGCTGCTCCCTGCGAGTGCGGGCAAACCGCCCGCTTGCAATCGGCGCGCACGAGAGCGGAGAATCCTTCCCATGCGCGGCAAGCCCCAACCCGAGCCGCTTCTGACGGAGCGCCGTGCTACGCCCGCGGCGCCACCCTTCCGCGCCGGCTCCTTCGTGCTCATCACGCTCAACTCGCCGCGCGAGAAGTTCTGGGGCGCGGTGCTGGAGATCACGCCCGCCGGGCTCAGCGTCCGCGGCGTCGACCTGAACTCCTTCGAAGACTTCGCGCGGCAGCTCCGCGCCGGCGACCCGGTCGCCCCCGCCGCCGTCTTCTTCCCCATGCATCGCGTCGAGCGCATGGAGCTCGACCTGCGCTCCGGCGACATCCCGTCGCTCGGCGAGCGCTTCGAGTCGAAGACGGGCCGCGCCGCGACCGGCGTGTTCGAATCCGGCAGCGGCATCCAGCCCGAGATCTCCGTCGGATGCACGCTGGCGCAGGCCCAGCGCCGTCTTATCCGCGCCACCTTCGAAGCGGTCTCGGAAGACGTGGCGCGCGCCGCCGAGCTGCTCGACCTCTCCGAAGACGAACTGCGGAGCTGGCTCGCCCGGTGACCCGCCAGCTCTGGACCGCGCCCAATCAACTGACGCTCCTGCGCCTCATCTTCATTCCGTTCATCGTGATGAACGTCGCGGAAGGCGATTACGCCTGGGCGCTCGGCCTGTTCGTCGCCGCCGGCGTCTCCGACGCCCTCGACGGGCTGCTGGCGCGCCTGTTGGAACAGAAGACCGTGCTCGGCCGTTACCTCGACCCCATCGCCGACAAGTTGTTGCTCTCCACGCTCTTTCTCGTCCTCTCCTTCAAGAGCCACATTCCCTGGAAGGTCACCATCCTGGTGCTGAGCCGCGACGTGATCATCATCGTGATCTGCACGCTCGTGTACCTGACGATGAACTTCCGCGACTTCCGTCCCAGCATCTTTGGCAAGGCGAATACGGTCTCGCAGGTCGTGACGATCGGGTTCGTCCTGCTCGATCAGCTCACCGTGCAGTCCTGGGTCGCCCTCGCCACGCAGATCTGCCTGTGGCTCACGTTCGGGCTGACCATCCTCTCCGGCGTGCACTACGTCATCCGGCTCGGCCAGCAGCTCTACCAGCTCCATCCGGGAAGACCGACGGCTGCTTAGGCGGGGCCCGCCGCGCCCGCGAGCTTCCGCTCCACGCAGCCGAGGATGCGCAGCGACGCGCGGAAGACGCGCTCGATGTCCGGCCGGTTGAGCGTGACGTGCAGCGTCAGCTGGCATGCCATGCGGTTCACGTGGAAGTCGAGGATGGAAAGCCGGCAGCCTTCCAGCCACTCCTCCTGGCCGATGGCCTTGCCGGAATCGCCCGCGAGCTTGCGCCGCGCGGCGTCGAGGAAGCCGAGCACCTCGTCGTCGCTCACGCCCTCGCTGATGGCGTAGCTCAGGAACTCGACCAGGTCGCGCTGCGGCAACTGGATGCTCGCGCACTCCCAGTCGTACAGCACCAGGCGCGGGTCGGTCTCGGGCGTCCGCACCGCCAGGTTGCGGATCTGCGCGTCGTTGAAGATCAGCGTCTTCGGGAGCTGGTCGATGCGGCCCCACCACTCCGGGATCGTCTCGATCCAGCGCGCGTGCCGGTCGAGATACTGCTGGTCGAATAATCTCCCCACGAAGTACCGCAGCTTCTCCGCGTACGCGCGCCACAGCGGCGCCAGCTCCTGCATCACGCCCGCGTCCATCGTCTTCCCCAGCCAGCCTTGCGCGACCAGCGCGTCGTAGGTCGCAAGGTGCGCGGCGTGCATGGCGGAGAAATCCTCCACCGCCTTCGTGATGCGCTCCTTCGTCCAGAAGGAGATGTCGGTGTAATCCTTCATCACGTAGGCGTCGGCGAGGAACTCCTCCAGCACCATGTATTGCCCGCTGGCGTCGTGGACGTAGGTGCCGTAGACCGCGGGCAACACGTCGGTGAACGCCGGCACGTTCTTCTGCATGCGGAAGACCTGGATCTCCTTCATGTGGGTGTTGAAGAGCTCGGTCTTCGCCAGCAGCGCGGCGCAATCCGGCACCTCGATTCCGCTCCTGACCAGCACCTCGCCCAGCCGCCGGCACAGCTCCAGGTAGTGCGTCTTCGCCTTCACCAGCAGCTCGATGATGCGCGTCTTCTCGCGCACGGTGTACGTGATGCGATAGTGGAAAAGTCCGAGCAGCTTGTCGCGCTGCTGCTCGGTGTACTTCATGCGCGTGGTCGCGGTTACCCCGACCTCGGAGAGGAACTCGGCCGCCTGCACCGTGAGCGCCGGGTCTTCCAGGTACTCGCGCATGCATCCCTGGAAGAATGCCGGGCGGAACTCGAGGAAGCCTTCCTTGCTCAGCTGGTAGATCGAGTCCACGCGCGCTCCAGAAGAAAAATGCCGGAGCCGCAGCTCCGGCACGGGAATGTCTCGTTCACTTCTTGCCCGGCACCACGATCTTCTTGATGGCGCCGGCGATCGCCTTCGCCAGATCGTCGGTGGCGCGCAGGTTCTCGCCGAAGAACATGACGTCGCCGCCGACGTTGCGGCTGAGGCGCTCGTTGCCCTGGGCGTCGACCGCGCGGATGCGCACGCGGATGTGCGTCTGGCCGGTCACGGTGGTGACCTGCCGCATGCGCGCGCTGCCTTCCTTGAAGCCCCACACCGTGATCTCGAGCTTCACCAGGTCGTTGACTTCGGCCGGCGGCTGCTCGCCATCGCGATAGACGTGCTGGAAGCGCCCCGTCTTGTACAGGTTCTCCATGACCTTCTCGTAGATGGCCATGCGGAACTCGAGCGGCAACTCGATCTCCTCCGAAGCCGGGCGCATCACCTGGATGTGCTCGGTCTTGATCTTCGGCTCGTTCATGGTCTCGGCGGCGGTCGCCGAGCGTGGCTTTTCCTTCTTGGGTTCTTGCGCGGCCGCGAACGCCGCCGCGAGCAAGCAACCGGCAATGAGCAGAACGATGCGACGCGTCATTATTTCTTCTCCTCGGGCTTCGCTTCCGGCTTTGGCTCGGGCGGCAGCGCTTCCGCCTTGGCGCCGGCAGAGACGAGCCGCTCCTTCAGCGGCTGCGCCGCGCCGTCCGCCAGCGTGAAGATCGCGCCGTGCAGCCCGCCGAGCGAGTCGCGGTACTCGATGGTGATCACGTCGATCTGCCGGCGGAACAGCGAGAGGAAGCGCCCGCTGCCGTAAGGTCCGAACATCGAAGCGAACCCGATCACGCCCCCCACCAGGCGCCGCGAGTCGTCCGCGGTCTGGATGTTGTCGATCGCGCCCAGCGCGACCTCGCTCTCCTTGCCGTTGTTCCCGACGAAGTGCAGCTTCTCGCCCTCGATGGTGAGCTTGCCCTTGGCGTTCTTGGCGATGCTGCCGAACCCGATGAGATGCTGGGCCGGCACCGTGGTCGCGTTCTCCGCCGGCGCCGCCGCCTGTTGCGCTGCCAGCGGCAGCGCGAGCGCGCACACCGCGAGCAGGATGGCGATCCTTCTCATGCCTCTCTCCTGTGTTGCCGTACTTGGTTGGAAAATCAGGGCGGCCATTATTCACGCTCGGCGAGCGCCCGTCAAAGCTATTTCGGCCACCACCGTTTTTTGACGCTCCCGCGACCGGCCCCTAGAATCGAATCCGCATGCCGCTGCGCCTCTTCAACACGCTCTCGGGCAAGGTCGAGGAGTTCACCCCCGCCGCCGACAACACCGCCCGCATGTACTCCTGCGGGCCGACGGTCTACGACTTCGCGCACATCGGCAACTTCCGCACCTTCGTCGCCATCGACCTGCTCCGCCGCGCGCTCCGCCAGCACGGTTACAAGCTCCAGCACGTCATGAATATCACCGACGTCGACGACCGCATCATCGAGAACGCGCGCAAGCTCGGCGTCAGCGTCAACGACTACACCCGCAAGTTCGAGCAGGCGTTCTTTGAAGACGCCGCGTATCTGAACCTCGAGAAGCCCGAGGTCGTCTCGCGCGCCACCGAGCACATCGAGGACATGGCCAAGCTGATCGCGCGGCTGGAGCAGAAGGGCGTCGCGTACAAAGCGGACGACGGCTCGTATTACTACCGCGTCGCCAAGTTCCCACAGTACGGCAAGCTCTCGAAGAAGGACCTGGCGCACATCGAGGACGGCGCGCGCGTCGACTCCGATCGCTTCGACAAGGAGGAAGCCCGCGACTTCGCGCTCTGGAAGGCGCCGAAAGAGGGCGAAGCCTTCTGGGAGACGTCGATCGGCAAAGGCCGGCCGGGCTGGCACATCGAGTGCTCCGCCATGGCGATGCGCTACCTGGGCGAGACGCTCGACCTGCACGCCGGCGGCGAAGACCTGATGTTCCCGCACCACGAGAACGAGATCGCGCAGTCCGAAGCCGCCACCGGCAAGCTTTTCGCGCGCCACTGGATGCACGTCCGCTTCCTGCTCATCGAGCAGGACAAGATGTCGAAGTCGCTCGGCAACTTCCACACGCTGCGCGACCTCATCCTCAAGGGCCACAAGCCGTCCACCATCCGGTTGCTTCTGACTTCCGTTCCATACCGCAAGCAGCTGAACTTCACCGAGGACGGCCTGCGCTCCATGGCGTCCGGCGTCGAGCGCCTGCGGAACTTCAAGCTGCGGCTCGACACCGGCAAGTTCGAGCCCGGCAGTAATAAGAAGATGGCCGACCTTGCGGATTACACCGTGAAGAGCATGCGCGAGGCGCTCGCCGACGACCTGAACACCGCCGCGGCGCTCGCCGCCATCTTCGACCTGGTGCGCGACGCCAACGCCGCCGCCGATCGCGGCGACGTCAAGAAAGACGATGTCCCTGCGCTCCTCGGCGCGCTCCAAAAGTTCGACGAGGTCTTCGACGTCCTGCGCGACGACGACGCCGCGAAGGTCCGCGCGGTGCAGGAGTGGGCGAAGGCGCAGGGGAAAGAGGTCGCGGCCGCGGGCCCGAAGCTCTCCGACGCTGAAGTGGATGCGCTCATCGCCGAGCGCCAGGCCGCGCGCAAAGAGAAGAACTTCAGGCGGTCGGACGAGATCCGCGACCAGCTCGCGGCCGCGGGCATCGTGGTCGAAGACACCAAGGACGGCATGCGCTGGAAGAGGAAGTAGATGGGTGGACTAGGGTTCGTGGTCTTCTTCGGAGTTATCGGTCTCTGCTTGCTGATTTTTCCGCGGAGAATTCAGCAGTTGCACACCTGGATCAATGACAGATCGCCCGCTTACCTTGGATCGTATGACCGCTATTTCCCTAAGACACCTGAGTATGTTGTTTTTCTGCGTGTACTTGGTGGATTCCAGCTCTTGATAGCTGCCGTGATCGCCTTGATTACATTCACAAAACAGTAATCAGACGTGGGCTAGTCCGCGACGCCCTCGCAGGCCGCCAGCTCCGGCTCCGGCTTCTTCCCTTCCTCGACCTTGTGCACCTTCGAGGTGTTCACCAGCCACACCGACGCCAGGATCACGATCGTCCCGGCAAAGATGTAGCTGTCCACCTGCTCGTGCAGTATGAGCCAGCCGAGGAACACGGCGACGATGGGGTTCACGTAGGCGTAGGTCGCGACCTTCGCCGTCGGGACGTGGTTCAGCAGCCAGACGTACGCTGTCAGTCCGATGAGCGAGCCCGCGGTGATGAGGTACGCGATGGCGCCGATGCCGCGCGCCGTCCACACCACCGTGTGCTGGTCGCCGAGCGCGAGCGAGATGCCGAGGTTCACCACGCCGGCGCACAGCATCTCCCAGCCGGTCGCGGCGAACGGGTCGACTTTCAGGTCCCAGCGCCGCGAGTACACGGAGCCCGTCGCCCATGAGAGCGAAGCGCCGACCAGGATGAGCGCGCCGAACAAGACCCCGTGCCCCACGCTTCCGGCATTCAGCTTCGGCCACAGCAGCACGACGAGCCCGGCGATGCCCATGCCGAGCCCAACGAAGCCGCGCGCCTTCAACCGCTCGCCTTTCAGGATGAACGTTTCGATGACCGCCACCCAGATGGGCACGATGGCGACGATGAGCGCGGTCAGGCCGGAGGGCACGGTCTTCTCCGCCCACGCCACGCCGACGTTCCCGCCCACCAGCAGCAGCACGCCGATGATGGC
>DATIBR010000133.1 GCA_035457425.1 Terriglobales bacterium | reverse complement strand
CTGCCTTGGCCCGAGTTTTCGAGCATAGCACAGGGCAGAGAAGCGGGTGGACGGCGCGGATAAGCCTTGCAAACAGCAACGGCCGCCCGCATGGGGCGGCCTTGCAGACTGCGATGCGGCTTACTCGACCGAGATCCGCAGCGACTTCAGGAACTTCAGGTCCTGCGCGTTGACCGTGAACTGCGCGTCCGATTCGCTGGAACGGCGCGCGCTGGTGACGACCGGCTCCGGCGTGGCCTCTTCCGCCTCGTCCCGCTTGCTGAAGCCGATGGTGGCCTCGAGCACCAGGAAGACGTCGTACCCGTGCTGCTTGATCTTGGCGATGACCTCGCCGATCGGTTCGCTCTCCGAGAGGCTCTCGTTGATGGCGTCGCCTAGTTCCTTCATCAGGTGCTTCAGTCGGTCGTCCAAGTGGTTCTCCACCGGCGGGGTCTTCTCCGCCGCGATTGAGGGCGTGGGGCCCGATTTCCTTAGCCGCGGTACTCTGCGCTACAGACTTGGATGCACCCCCGGACAGGCGAGTTTCGCCACCCCGCGCGCCTACTCCCCGGATTTCTGGGGAGGACGTAGAAAGGGTATGGTCCTGTCGCGTCGTGGGTAGAAAGGGCACGGCTTCAGCCGTGCCGTAGCTGCCGTGCGGTGATTGGGAGCGGGCTTTAGCCCGCGGCAGGATCCAGCCCGGCACGTCAGTGCCGGGGATGGTAGCGGAAACGAGAGACGAGTCGGCTTCAGCCGACGGCACCCCTGCTACGATGCCCAGCGTGGATCCGCAGACCTTCCTGCGCGCGCTCTGGGCTGGCATCCAGGCTTTCTTCCGCACCGTCTGGGGCGCGCTGACGCAGCTCTTCCACCAGGTCACCGGCGTCTTCTTCTTCGTCTTCTTCGCCATCGGCCTGGCCGCCCTCATCCGCGAGTGGGGGAAGTGGTCGTCGAACCGCCTCCTCGTGACCGGCATCTTCACGGCCGTCTTCGGCCTGTTCACACTGCAGTCGTTCCTCAAGGCGCGGCGCAGTCAGTAGCGACATTTTCTTCAACGCCGAGGCGCAAAGAACGCCGAGCTTCTTTTTTCCGTTTCCTCCGTGCGCTCTGCGCCTCTGCGTGGAACGGAATGACCCGGCCCGCCAATCCGGCTACACTTAGCCATTGCTGTGAGTCACAAGCCAAAAGCGACGGAAGCAGCGGTCGAGACCTCCTCGCATATCGAGGTCAAGCCGCTCTACGGCCCCGCCGAGCTTTCCGGTTGGGACTACGACGCGCAGGCCGGCTACCCCGGCCAGCCGCCCTATACCCGCGGCGTGCAGCCCACCATGTACCGCGGCCGTCCCTGGACGATGCGCCAGTATGCCGGCATGGGCGACGCCGAAGAATCCAACAAGCGCTACCGCTACCTGCTCGCGCACGGCACCACCGGGCTCTCCGTCGCCTTCGACCTTCCGACGCAGATCGGCATGGACTCCGACGCGCCGCTGGCCATGGGCGAGGTCGGCAAGGTCGGCGTTGCCATCGATTCCATCGGGGACATGGAGCGCCTCTTCGCCCAGATCCCGCTCGACAAGATCTCGACCTCGATGACCATCAACGCGACCGCCTCCATCCTGCTCGCGCTCTACATCGCGGTCGCCAAGCGCGCCCAGCTCGATCCGCGCAAGCTCTCCGGCACCGTGCAGAACGACATCTTGAAGGAGTACATCGCGCGCGGCACGTACATTTACCCCATCGAGCACGCGATGCGCATCGTCACCGACATCTTTGCCTACACCGCCGAGCACGTGCCCGAGTGGAACTCCATCTCCATCTCCGGCTACCACATGCGCGAGGCCGGCTCCACCGCCGTGCAGGAGGTCGCCTTCACCCTCGCCAACGGCATGACCTACGTGCAGGCCGCGCTCGATCGCGGGCTCGACGTCGACAAGTTCGCCGGCCGCCTCAGCTTCTTCTTCAACGCGCACAACAACTTCCTCGAGGAAGTCGCCAAGTTCCGGGCCGCCCGCCGCATGTGGGCTGGAATCATGCGGGATCATTTCCGTGCGAAAAGCCCGCGCTCCTGGATGCTGCGCTTCCATACCCAGACCGCCGGCTCCACGCTCACCGCGCAGCAGCCCGAGAACAACATCGTCCGCACCGCGCTCCAGGCACTCGCCGCCGTGCTGGGCGGCACGCAGTCGCTGCACACCAACTCCTTCGACGAAGCGCTCGCGCTGCCCACCGAAGAAGCCGCGCGCGTCGCGCTCCGCACGCAGCAGATCATCGCCTACGAATCGGGCGCGCCCAACACCGTCGACCCGGTCGCCGGCTCCTACTACATCGAGTCGCTCACCGACGAGCTCGAGCGCCGCGCGCAGGCGTACCTCGAAAAGATTCGCGACCTGGGCGGGATGCTGAAGGCCATCGAGCGCGGCTACGTGCAGCAGGAGATCCAGAACGCCGCCTACGACTACCAGCAGGCCGTGGACCGCGCCGAAGCCGTCGTCGTCGGCGTGAACCGCTTCGAGGTCGAGGAAGAGAAGTCCGTGCCGACGTTCCAGCACGATCCGGATCTCGAGCGCAAGCAGGTGGAGCGCTTGCAGGCGCTGCGCGCGCGCCGCGACAAGCAGACGTGGGAGTCCGCGCTCAAGGCTGTCGAAGACGCCGCCCGCTCGGGCGACAACCTGATGCCGCGCATCGTCGCCGCCGTCGAGGCCTACTGCACGGTCGGCGAGATCTCCGACACGCTGCGGAGGGTCTTTGGCGAGTACAAGGAAACGGTGGTCATCTAGGTCAATGACCGAACAGGAACTTTACAAGCTACGATGGGACAACATTCGCCGCGCTCAACCGCGTTTATGGGCGACCTATTTGCTGGCTCCAATAGCGGGAGTAGCAGCAGCTTTCGTGTTCGTGCTGGGTGGAAACTACGTCAAATCTGTTCCCTCCATAGTCTTCTTTCTGGTCGGCACCGCCTCGATTCTTTGCGGGCTTTGCTTCAGTTCGCGTGCGTGGTGGAGTTTCCTCTCAACTCCCTGCCCACGATGCGGAAAGGTCTATGGTGGGCGTTTTCCAATGTATGGAATGTGGCGAAGCGCGTGCGCATATTGCGGTCTCCGAAAATACGCTGTCGAATAGTGCGTGCTGGCCACTCTCTGCGCCCTTCCTATACAATCAAAAGTTTCCTGAACGCTTTCTGAAGGTCTTAGTTCCTCCCAGCCGATGAAGATCCACGAGTACCAAGCGAAGAACATCCTCTCGAAATATGGCGTGCCGGTGCCGCGCGGCGAGATGGCACGCACCATCGAAGAAGCCGAGACCGTCGCCAAGGACCTGTTCAACTCCGCCAAGGGCGTGGTCGTCAAAGCCCAGATCCACGCCGGCGGACGCGGCAAGGGCGGCGGCGTGAAGGTCGGCAAGTCGCTCGCCGAAGCCCTGGAGCACGCCAAGAAGATCCTCGGCATGACGCTGGTCACGCACCAGACCGGACCCGAAGGCAAGGTCGTCCACCGGCTGCTGCTGGAAGAGACGCTCGACGTCGACCGCGAGCTCTACCTCGGCATCGTGCTCGACCGCGCCGCCGCCAAGCCCGTCTTCATGGCCTCGCAGGCCGGCGGCATGGAGATCGAGGAAGTCGCCGCGAAAGACCCCAAGGCCATCCTGAAAGAATGGATCGAGCCCGGCATGGGCCTGCAGGCCTTCCAGGCGCGCAATCTCGCGTTCGGCCTCGGCCTGAAGCCCGAGCAGATCAGCTCCGCCGTCCAGGTGATGCAGGCGCTCTACCGCGCCTACGAAGCCACCGACGCCTCGCTGCTCGAGATCAACCCGTTCGTCGTCACGAAGGACGGCCGGCTGCTCGCGCTCGACGCCAAGGTGAACTTCGACGACAGCGCGATGTTCCGCCACAAGGACCTGAAGGAGCTGCGCGACACGAACGAAGAAGACCCGCTCGAGGTCGAAGCCTCGAAGTACGGCCTGAACTACATCCGGCTCGACGGCAACATCGCCTGCATGGTCAACGGCGCCGACCTGGCGATGGCGACCATGGACATCATCAAGTACGCCGGCGGCGCGCCCGCCAACTTCCTCGACGTGGGCGGCGGCGCCAACGCCGAGCAGATCACCAACGCCTTCAAGATCCTGCTCAGCGACAAGGGCGTGAAGGCCATCCTCATCAACATCTTCGGCGGCATCCTGCGCGTGGACACGCTGGCCACCGGCGTGGTCGAGGCGGCCAAGACCACCAAGCTCGCGCTGCCGCTCGTCCTGCGGCTCGAAGGCACCAACGTCGAGCAGGGACGCGAGATCCTGAAACAAAGCGGCCTGAACTACCAGGTCGCGGAAACCATGAAAGACGCCGCCGAGAAAGTGGTAGCAGCAGCAAGCCGGGCCTAACGGGAAACCGGAAACCGGAAACGGGAAACCGGAAACGGGAAACGAATTTATATGAGCATCCTTGTCGATAAGCACACACGGGTGGTGGTGCAGGGCCTGACCGGCCGCGAAGGAACGTTTCACGCCAAGGCGTGCCAGGAGTACGGCACGCAGATCGTCGGCGGAGTGACGCCCGGCAAGGGCGGCACGACGCACGAAGGCTGGCCCATCTTCAACACCGTGGCAGAAGCGAAGGACAAGACCGGCGCGAACGCGGCGCTCATCTTCGTGCCGCCGCCGTTCGCCGCCGACGCCGTCATGGAATCCGCCGAGGCCGAGCTGCCGCTCATCGTCTGCATCACCGAGGGCATTCCGGCGCTCGACATGGTCCGCGCCTGGGAGTTCCTGCAGACGCGCAAGTCGCGGCTCATCGGCCCGAACTGCCCGGGCATCATCTCGCCCGGCAAAGCGAAGCTCGGGATCATGCCGGCGCGCATCCACAAGGAAGGCAACGTCGGCATCGTCTCGCGCTCGGGCACGCTGACGTACGAGGCGGTGTACCAGCTGACCACGCGCGGCATCGGGCAATCGACCGCCATCGGCATCGGCGGCGACCCCATCATCGGCACCAACTTCATCGACGCGCTCGCGCTCTTCCAGCAGGACCCGCAGACCGAAGCCATCATCATGATCGGCGAGATCGGCGGCACCGCCGAGGAGCAGGCCGCCGAGTTCGTGAAGAAGAACGTCTCGAAGCCGGTGGTCAGCTTCATCGCCGGGCAGACCGCGCCTCCGGGACGCCGCATGGGCCACGCCGGCGCCATCATCTCCGGCGGCAAAGGCACGGCCAAGGAGAAGATCGCCGCGCTCGAGGCTGCCGGCATTCGCGTCGCCAAGTCGCCCGCCGACATCGGCGCCACGCTGGTCGAAGCGATGAAGGGCGCCGGCGCTCGCGCCTAGGACGAGGTTTCATGAGTGTCATCCTGAGCGCGCGCAGCGCGCGAAGGATCTCATAGGTAAGGATTCTTGCAAAAGGATAGTGATTAGAAATGAAGACCCTGCAACGCACCTTCGCCATCATCAAGCCCGACGCGGTCAAGAAGGACCACACGGGCGAGATCATCAGCCTCATCCTCAAGAACGGCTTCGACATCATCGGCATGAAGATGCTGCACATCACCAAGAAGCAGGCCGAAGGCTTCTACGCCGTGCACTCGGCGCGCCCCTTCTTCGACTCGCTGACCACGTTCATGTCGAGCGGCCCCATCGTGGTGCTTGCGCTCGAGAAGGAAGGCGACGCCATCGCCGCGTGGCGCAAGCTCATGGGCGCCACCAACCCCGCGCAGGCCGAAGAGGGCACCATCCGCAAGAAGTACGCCGAGAGCATCGAGCGCAACGCCGTCCACGGCTCCGATGCCGAGGACACCGCGCGCTTCGAGCTCAGCTACTTCTTCGCGGGTTACGAATTGAAGTAACGGACTGAAGCAGGAGCCGACATGCCGCACGTCGAGATCACGCTGGTGAAGGGGCGCTCGGTCGAGCAGAAGCGCAAGGCCGCCGAGAAGATCACGCAGGTCATCGCCGAGGAGCTGAACGCCAAGCGCGAAGACACCAGCGTCGCCTTCCTCGAGGTCGACAAGGAGAGCTTCGCCCACGGCGGCGTGCTGGTGATGGATAGGAAGTAGCTCTCTGTGTCGCCCCTCCGGGGCTCGATTGATTCTCTCTTGAGCTTACCCAGCCCTTCCGGGCTGGGCTATTAGCGTTCGCGCCTTCGGCGCTGCATCTCAACATGCTGGCAAGTTTTGGGCCGGACCAAACGCATGTGCGGCCCTCGTACCAGGCGCGAAGCGCCGATCGCCAATAGCCCAGGGCGGAAGCCCTGGGTCCCGTTGAATCAAATAGGAAGAGAGCCCCTTCAGGGGCGACAGAATCAGCTCACCGGCACGAACAGCTCGCGCTCGCGCTGCTCGATGATGGGGTCGAGCCCCCCCTTCACGTACTGCGCGAAATAAGGCGCGTTGCGATGCGCCGCGAGCGCGGCCTCGTCCCGGTACGCCTCGTAGAACATGAAGCGCCGCGGGTCCTCGGTGGATTGGTGTCCCACGTAACGGACGCACCCCGGCTCCGTGCGCGTGTGCTGCTCCATCGTGCGCATCAGCTCCAGGCAGCGCTGCTCCTCGCCCGGCTTCACCGTGAACTGCACCAGCAGCACGACCATCAGGCGTCCACCAGCACCTTGAAGCCGCCGCAGAACATGCGCTTCATGTCGAACGGCATCTTCCGGTTTCTCATCATCCTCTCAATGGCCGGGTCCTTCATGATCCGCTTGTTCGCGCGGTCGCGGTCGGCGCGCGACTTGTACACGATGTAGGAGAAGAACACGGTCTCCCCGCGCTTGGCGCGCACCGCGCGGGGAAACGGCAGCATGCCCTTGATGTTCAGGTCGTCGCCCACGCACTCGCGGAACTCGACCGCGCCGTGCTTGCGGAAGATCTTGCCGGCCGCGGCCGCCATCCGGCGATACGCGGGGATGTTCTTCTTCGGAACCGGCAATACGAAGCCGTCGACGTAAGGCATGAGAACCTCCAGGAGGCTGAAACGCGACTCGCGTGATTTACGACTTACGACGTGATCACTTTCGATTTGAAATCGTAAATGACCAAGTCGTAAATCGTAAGTCCGCGGCGCTACTTCGCCCGGGCGGATCTCCCCGGCCGCGCCGCTTCGACCACCGCGACGAACTCTTTCACGTACATCGTCTGGTCGCGGTCCGGCCCGGTCGAGACCATGCCGATGCGCGCCCCCGATTCCTTCTCCAGGAAGTCGAGGTACGCGCGCGCCTTCTCCGGCAGCTTCGCGAACTCGGTGATCCCCTCGGTCGGCTTCTTCCACCCCGGCAGCTTCTCGTACACCGGCTCGATCTTCTCGTAGCCGGCGGCGTCGGCGGGGATCTCGGCGGTCTTCTTGCCGCCGATCTTGTAGCCGGTGCAGACGGGGATCTCGCTCAGCTCATCGAGCACGTCAAGCTTGGTGACGACCAGCCAGTCGATGCCGTTGACGTTGCGCGCGTAGCGCAACAGCGGCAGGTCGATCCAGCCGCAGCGCCGCGGACGTCCTGTCACCGCGCCGTACTCGTTGCCCTTGGCGCGCAGCTTCTCGCCCACCTCGTCGTGGATCTCGGTGGGGAAGGGGCCGCCGCCCACGCGCGTGCAGTAGGCCTTGGTCACGCCGATGACGGTCTGGATGGCGTTGGGCGCCACGCCCGTGCCGGTCACGGCGCCGCCCGAGGTCGCGCTCGACGACGTCACGAACGGATACGTGCCGTGGTCGATGTCGAGCATCGTCCCCTGCGCGCCCTCGAACATCACGCTCTCGCCCGCGTGGATGGCCTCGTTGAGCAGCGCGGCGGTGTCGGCGACGAACGGCCGCAGCTTCTCGGCCGCCTCGGCGTACTCGCGATACATCTTGTCAGGGTCGAGCGGCTCGGAGTTGAACAGCGCGTGCGCGATCATGTTCTTCTCCGCGCAGGCGTTCTCGATGTGCGTTCGCAGCAGCGTCTTGTCGAGCAGGTCGACCACGCGCAGCCCGCGCCGCCCCATCTTGTCTTCGTACGCCGGCCCGATGCCGCGCGAGGTGGTGCCGATCTTCACGCGCCCGGGCGCGTTCTCCGCCGCCAGCTCGATCATCCGGTGATAGGGCAGGATGACGTGCGCGCGGTTGGAGACGAACAGGTTGCCGTCGACCTTCACGCCGGCGTCGCGCAGCTTGCCGACCTCGGTGAGGAACGCGATGGGGTCGAGCACCACGCCGTTGCCGATGACGCCGCGGCATCCAGGCCGCAGCACCCCGCACGGCACCAGCTGCAGAACGAACTTCTTCCCGCCGATGATGACGGTGTGGCCGGCGTTGTGCCCGCCGGCGTAGCGCGCCACGACCGAGTAGTTCTCGCTCAGGACGTCGACGATCTTGCCTTTGCCTTCATCGCCCCACTGCGCGCCGACGATGACCGCGGTCTTGCCTTTTTTCATCAGGGATCAGGAATCCGTAGCCAGGAGTCAGATTTTGCACACTCCGTGCCCGCGATGTTGCCGGTGTGCAGAACTTGAAGGGGGTCGGCGGACAGGCTTGTAC
>DATIBR010000132.1 GCA_035457425.1 Terriglobales bacterium | reverse complement strand
AGCTGCGCCGCCCACCAGCGGCAGATTGGTCTTCCGCTGAACGGCGGATACAAGTTCCTTTGCCACACGAGCCCCAAGACGAGCGACCACGTCATACTCGATGGCTTAATCCGGCGAGCTCTGCAGAACATTCTCGACGATCTGCCAAACCTAGGGGCGAACATGCCGTCGCTTCGTGCCGCGCACGCAGAATTACTGAGGTCGCAGCCTCAAGCTCCTGGCCTTGAAGAGTTGGTGCCCTGGATCAGTCGATATCTTCCTACACGAACGATGCTGCAGGTCAACTCGATCGGAAGCCGTCTTACATTTGGCCGTCATCTTAACTTTGTCGTCGGCGGCAATATTCTGGGACGTGGTCTCACAATCGACAATCTACTGGTCACGTACTATTTAAGACGAGCGCGAACAACGCAAATGGATACGATGCTGCAGCACGCCAGAATGTACGGCTACCGCCAACCCCTGATGCCATATACACGGGTTTTTCTCCCTCTATCACTTGCTACGCGCTTTCATCATATTCATGAGGCCGAACAAGCACTTCGAGGCCTTCTCCGCTCGCCTGTCGGCACTAAGCCAACACCAGTTGAGTTGGCACAGAACCTCGTTGCGACGAGGTCAACGATCTTGGATGGTGGAGCGCTGGCTGCGTATCGTCCTGGACTGTCAACGCCGGCGTACTTTTGACCCACCTTCGCCGGTTTGGAATTGACCCACCCCCGGCGGGTTGTCGTTGGCGGCGTCGTCCTCGCGCCGCGATAGGGCGGTCGCGCCGGCGCCGATGAGCCCAGCCTGCTTCTTCTCGCGCAAGCGGTAACTCTCGCCGCGGATGTTGAGCACGTGACTATGGTGCAGGAGGCGATCGAGGATCGCTGTGGCGATGACGCTGTCACCGAGGACCTCGCCCCACTCGGCGAAGCCCTTGTTCGAAGTCAGGATGATGCTGCCGCGCTCGTAGCGCGCGGAGACCAGGGTGAAGAAGGCCGTGGCCGCCATGCGGTCATAGGGCCACACGCCGAACTCATCGATGATGAGCAGCTTGGGCGCCAGGTAGATCCGCAGCCGGCGCTCGAGCCGGTGTTCGGCCTGGGCGCGCCGCAGATCCTCGAGCAGCTCGTGCGCGCGCACGAAGTAGACGCCGGAGCCCTGCTCGATCGCGCGCAGGCCGAGGGCGATGGCCAGATGCGTCTTGCCGACGCCCGGCGGGCCGAGGAAGAGCACGTTGGCCGCCTCGCTGATAAAGGTGAGCGTGGCGAGGTCGCGCACCTGGCGCTTGTCGATCGAGGGCTGGAAGCGGAAGTCAAACTGATCGAGCGTACGCTGGAACGGCAGGTGCGCGAGCCGCGTGCGGGTGCGCAAGTACCGCTCCCGCCGGGCCGCGGTCTCGGTGCTCAGGAGATCGGCCAAGAAGTCGGCGTAGGGCAGCTGCTTCTGCGCGGCCGTTTCCAGCCGCCCATCGAGCACCGCGGCGGCTTCGGCCAAGCCGAGCTGCTCGAGCGACTGCCGAGCCTGGGCCGCGGCGATCATCGGCCCGCTCCGACGAGCGCGTCATAGATCGCGAGCGGGCGCGCCTCGACGTCGAGCGCGGCGCGCTGCTGGCCGAGCGGGCTGGTGGGGCGGCGCGCGTCGGCGCGCGGTAGCCCGGCCCATTGCCCCGGCAGCACGAGCCGCTGCCCGGCGTGCGTCGCGCGCGGGTGCACGGCAAGGCGCGTGGCACCGGCCCAGAGCTCGACCAGGTGCTCGGTGGCCGCCACCTGCACGCGCTGGCCCGCCCACGTCCACGGCACGCCGTACCAGCCGCGCTCCCATGCCACGAAGCCGTCGCGCCCGACCCGGCGCTCCTCACGCAGGAAGGGCGCGACGCGCTCGGCGGCCGGCAGCGGCAGCAGGTGTGGCGCTTCGCGCGCGAAGCGATCGACGGGACGCTCGCCGGTGGTGCCGTGAATGCGGATGTTGGCCACGCCATCCATCCACGCGTGCGCCTGGTGATTGAGATCCACGCCGTCGACGAATTCCACCGCCGGCCAGAAGTTGTGCTTCACGTACTTCACGCCGCTCTCGACGCGGCCTTTCGTCTGTGCGCGATAGGGTTGGCACAGGCGCGCCTCGAAGCCGAGCCGCAGCGCGAAGTCCAGAAACGTCGGGTTCCAGTGCGGCACGCCGTCGTGGTCCCGCCCGAGGACAACGACTTTCGTGTTGTCGTAGAGGCAGGTGCGCGGCAGGCCGCCGAAGTACTCGAAGGCATTCAGATGGCAGCGGATGAAGCTGGCGACATCGGCGCGCCGGATGAACTCCACGTAGAGCAGCCGCGACCAGGCCAGCACCATCACGAAGCCCCAGTACCAGTGGCGCTGGCCCTCCGGGGTCAGAAACGCGAAGTGGCCGAAGTCGACCTGCGCCTGCTCGCCCGGCTTCGTCTCGAAGCGCATCGTCGCCTTCACGGGGCGGCCGAGTCGCAACGGCCGGACGTAGTCTTTCAGGATGGAGTAGCTGCCGGCGTAGCCCTGGGCGCGGAGCTCACGCAGCAGGACGACGCAGTTTTCCACGCCGGCCGCGAGACGCTGACGGACGTGATCGCGAAACGGATCGACCTTCGACGGCCGCCGCGGCCGCGGCTTGGCCACCGGCACGCGCGGCGCCCGCAGATACTTCCGTACGGTGTTCCGCGAAATGTCCAGCCTCCGAGCAATAGCCCGAATCGACAGGTGCTGCCCCGACAGCTCGATGAGCTGCTTCACGGTCGCCCCTCCCAGCACTCGGCGGCACCTCCCGGGGTGAGATGCCCCAGAAGAGCCGGTGAGCCGGGGGGTGGGTCAAATTTCGATCGGCGTTAGTGGGTCAATTTACGGCCGGCGATGACACGCGCCACCGAAAACCAGTTGACACTTTCATCCGTCGTGCGGATGACCCGGCGATGGCGGAGCGGAAACCGCAGCACGATCTCGATCGCGGTGGCTATCTCAGTACTCCGGAACCGAGTGCGTCGCGCCCCGATTTTCCAGCAACGTTAGGACTTGACCAACCCACGGCCGAACGGCTTGCCGCAGTACCAT
>DATIBR010000131.1 GCA_035457425.1 Terriglobales bacterium | reverse complement strand
CGGAGCGCCTCAACGCGCAGCGCGTCACCGAGCCGGAAGACAACCCCTTCCTGGGCGCGTTCTACGACGGCGAGCCCGGCGCGGCCTTCCAGGCGCAGTTTTCCTTCCTCATCCAGCGTTTCGAGCAGCTGCGCGCGCTCGAGGTCGGCCCCAACACCCGCAAGGTCGTGGTCGCCGACTACATCATCGAGAAGGACAAGCTGTTCGCCAACATCAACCTCTCGGACGAGGAGCTGCGCGTCTACGACCAGTACTACCGCTACTTCCGCTCGCAGCTCCCAACGCCCGACCTCGTCATCTACCTGCAAGCGACGCCCGAGGTCCTGAAGAAGCGGCTGAAGAAAAAAGGCGCGGCCAACGAAGTGCAGATCTCGGAGGATTACATCGAGGAAGTCGCCAAGGCCTACGAGCACTTCTTCTTTCACTACACCTCGAGCGACCTGCTGATCGTGAACACCAACGAGATCGACTTCGTCGACCGCCACGAAGACCTGCAGGAGCTGCTGCGGCGCGTCTCCGAGCCCATCAAGGGGACGCAGTACTTCCTGCCACTCGGCGCCGACGCCGCCAGCGCGTAACGCCACCGCCCACGAAATGAAAACAGGAGGAGGGGAGGAGAGGAGGGATTCTTGTTCTTTCCCTCACTTCCCTCTTCGTTCCGCGGGTGGATGGCGCTCCTCTCTCCTCCTGTTGTCACTGGCAGATTTCGGTTGCGCCGGCGGAAATGGGAGTTGAAGATTGTGGTGTCGCTCCCCAGCCGTCTTGAGGTCGGCCCGTGCCGGCGGCGGCAGCTCCCGAAACAGTCGCCAAGCTGATCCAGGACTTCCTCGGAGAAGCCCCGCGGGCCGTGGTGCGCGAGGACGGCGAGGTCGTCTTCGACTTCGCGAGCGCCCGCTACTCGCTCTCCACCGAGCACGGCAAGTGCGTGCTGCACCTCTGGTCGCAGGAGCGCAACGCCGTCCGGCGCGTGCTCGACGCCGAGCAAAAGGAGGGCACGCTACGACTCGAGGTCCTGCGCTTTGGCCGCTCGGCGCCCGACCGGCTCGAGCTCTGCCGCGACCGCGACGAGCGCACCCCCAGCGCCCGCCGCGCCGCCCGCACCCGCTACCAGAAGCTGCTCGAGCGCGCCTTGCTGAGGCATTTCCCCGGCGCCAGGCCGGAGCGCTTCACCACCGCGATGGACCTGGAGCGCTCGTTCGGCCCCATCCACACGCGCGGCCTGCTGCGCCACGGCAACTCGTCGTTCGCCGTGCTGGGCGTCAACGCCGGCGAGATGCAGGCTGCGGTGGACGCCTCGCTCACCTTCGGGCTGCTGTGGCTCGACCACTGCCGCCGCGACGCGCGCGCGCTCGTCGAGGGACTCGCGCTGTTCGTTCCCCCGCAAAGCTCGGCCGTGCTGCGCGAGCGCATGGCGCAGCTCGACCACGCCGCCGCCAAGTTCCGCCTCTACGAATTCCACGAGGGCGACCTCGCGCTCGAAGAGCTCGACTGCCGCGACCGCGGCAACATCGCCACCCGGCTGGTGCGCTGTCCCGACCAGGTGGCGGTGCGCGACCGCTTCGGCGCGCAGATCGAGCAGGTGCGCGCCATCGTGCCGGACTGCGAGGTCGCCGTCCTCAGCTCCTACGAGCTCTCGTTCCGGCTGCGCGGCCTGGAGTTCGCCTGCGCGCGCCTCGCCGCCGACCCGCATGCCTTCCGCAACCCGGCGCAGCTCGTCTTCGGCGCGCCGCCCCAGGAGACCGTCGTCAGCGAAGAGAACCTCGGCGACTTCCGCGCGTTCGCCCGCATGTTGAGCGCCGCGCGCTGTTCCGGCGCCGACCAATCCAACGCGCTCTTCCGCATGCATCCCGAGCGCTGGCTGGAATCGCTCGTCATCCAGGACCTCTCGCGGCTCGACCACCGCCTGCTGCCCGCGCCGGTCTACTCGCAGGTGCCGGCATTCTCCGCCAGCGACCGCGCCATGATCGACGTCCTCGGCCTCACGCATGACAAGCGCCTGGCCGTCATCGAACTGAAGGCCGACGAAGACATCCACCTGCCGCTGCAGGGGATCGACTACTGGGCGCGCGTGGCGTGGCACCACCAGCGCCGCGAGTTCCGCCAGTTCGGCTACTTCGCCGGCTGTGAGCTCTCCGCGGAACCGCCGCTGCTGCTGCTGGTCGCGCCCGCGCTGCGCGTCCATCCCGCCACCGACGCCCTGCTCCGCTACATCTCGCCGGAGATCGAATGCGAGCTGCTGGGCATCGACGAACGCTGGCGCGAGGAGTTGAAGGTCGTGTTCCGGAAGCGGCCGCAACCTCTGTAGCGCGGCTCCCTATCCCCCCGCGGCGTCGTTGGTCAGCGCGGTCTCGAGCGAATCGAGTTCCTGGCGCAGCTCGTCCACCTGCGACTGCAGCAGGTTGCGGATCGACAGGATGCCCAGCAGGCGCGTCTGGTCGTCGACCACCGGCAGGTGCCGGATGTGCTTATCGACCATCACCTCCAGCGCCTCGCCCGCCGAGGTGTGCACCGTGGCCATCATCACCGGGGTGTTCATGAACTCGCGGATCTCGGTCTTCTGCGGGTTCTTCCCGCTGAGCGCGAACTTCTTCAGGACGTCGCGCTCGGTGAAGATGCCGGCGACCTTGTTGTCCCTGTCGACTACCGCGACCGCGCCCACGCGGCTCGCGATCATCAGGTTGATGGCGTCGGCGATGGTGGTCTCGGGATTGACCTTGGCCGGAACTTCGTCGCAAAGGTGCAGAATGCTCATCGCTCGCTCCTGCGCCGGCCCGCTCCGATAGCCGGCGGCCTGCGGAATGGCCCGCCATTATGTACGCCGGACGAACGATGTCAACCCCTATCGGTACAATCCTCGGAGCATGCGCTGGCGCATCCTCCTCGCTCTCGCCCTGGCCGAGCTGCTCGCCATCTCGCCCTGGTTCAGCGGGACGGCGGCCGCTTCTGAGCTGCGCCTGCTCTGGGGGTGGGACCCGCTGCGCGCCTCCTGGATCACCGTCGCCGTGCAGCTCGGATTCGTGGCCGGCGCGCTGGTTTCCGCCTGGTGCAATCTTTCCGACGTCTTCCCCGCGCCGCGCGTGATGCTCGTCTCCGCGCTGCTCGCTGCCGCGGCCAACTGGAGCTTCGGCGCGCTGGTCGCGCACGGCCCGGCCGCCGCGCTCACCGCCCGTTTCTTCACCGGCGTCTTCCTGGCGGGCGTCTACCCGGCCGGCATGAAGATCCTCGCCGGCTGGTTCCGCGAAGGGCGCGGCACCGCGCTCGGCGTGATGGTCGGCGCGCTGACCATCGGCACCGCCTCGCCCTACGCGCTGCGCGCGCTCGCCGCCGGTGAGCGGCTGCCGTGGCAGCCCGTCATCCAGTCGTCGACCGTGGGGACTCTGCTGGGCGCTGCCATCATCGCGCTGTTCATCAAGGAAGGCCCGTTCGCCGCGCCCGCCGCGCGCTTCGACATCCACCAGGCCGGCGAGACCTTCCGCAACCGCCGCCTCCTGCTCGCTAACGCCGGCTACTGGGGACACATGTGGGAGCTCTACGCGATGTGGGCGTACCTGGGGATCCTGATGGTCCCGCGTTACGATGCGTCTCACTCCGGATTCATCGAACTCCTGAGTCGGACGCAATGGTGGGCCTTTGCCGCGATCGCGATGGGCGCCTTCGGCTGCCTGGCGGCGGGAGTGTGGGCTGACCGCGACGCCATTTCCCGGCTGAGACAACGCTCCAACGTCACCATTGCAGCGATGGTGATCAGCGGCTTGTGCTGTCTGGTAGGCGCCGCGCTGGTGCACCGCACCGATTGGTTCGCGGCCGTGGCCCTGGTCTGGGGCTTCAGCGTCGTCGCCGACTCCGCCCAGTTCTCGGCCATCGTGAGCGAGGTCTCCGACCCGCGCTACGTCGGCACCGCGCTCACCATGCAGACCGCCACCGGCTTCGCGCTGACCGCCGTATCGCTGCAAGCTTTCGGTTGGATGCTCGGCCGCGGGCACATTCGCGAGGCCATCGCCTCGCTCGCCCTCGGCCCCGTCGTCGGCATCTGGGCGATGTGGCGGCTCAAACAGCTCAGCGCCGCTGAGACCTCAGCCTAGCGCTGCTCGTTCCGCCACACCTTCCCGTCTTTCATCACGAACTTCACGTTGCCGAGCGCTTTCACGTCCTTGGTCGGATCGCCCGCCACCGCGACGACGTCCGCGTACGCCCCCGGCGCGACCACGCCGATCAGCCCCTGCATGTCGAGCATCTCCGCCGGCCGCGAGGTCGCCGACACCATCGCCTCCTGCGGCGACATCCCGAACTCCACCATGCGCGGGAACTCCTGCGCGATGGGCTCCTTCCAGTCGAAGCCTCCGACGTCGGTGCCGAACACGATCTTCACCCCCGCCTTCAGGGCCCTGGTGAAGCTCGGACCGTGCAGCTCCACGCGCTTGCGGTCGCGCATGCCGGCCGGGGTGTTCGCCGGCGCCCAGTGCCCGTAGTAGACGCTGAGCGTCGGGCAATACCAGGTTCCCTGCCGCACCATCTGCGCGATGTTGGCGTCGGTGAGCTCCAAGCCGTGCTCGATGGAATCACACTTGCCGTCGAGCGCGCGCTGCATCCCGACGCCGTTGTAGGCGTGGCACGCCACCTTCTTGCTCCAGCCGTGCGCCTCGTCCACGATGGCCGCCAGCTCCTCGACCGTGAGCGTGGGCTGCGAGAACAGGTTGCCGTCGCGGTCGAGCCACGAGCGGTGCGTCATGTAGACCTTGATCCAGTCAGCGCCGTTCTCCAGCTGCTCGCGCACCGCCTTGCGCGCCTCAACGGGCCCGTCGATGATCTGCGCGCCCTTCGGCAGCCCAGGCTGGATCTCCGGCGCGTAGCCCTCCAGGTTGTAGCCGCCGGTGGTCGAGATCGCGCGCGTCGACGCGAAAATGCGCGGCCCGGGAATGTATCCCTTCTCCACCGCGAGCTTCAGCTCGGCGTCGCCGTAGCCGGCGCCTTCGGTCTCGACGTCGCGGATGGTGGTGAACCCCTGGTCGAGCGCGCGCCGCAGCGACATGGTCGCGCGCGCCGCGCGGTAGTACAGCCCGCCGTACAGCAGGTTCGCGTCGTAGCCGCCGTCTTCCGGCGCCTCGCCCTGCAAAAAGATGTGGGTATGCGACTCGATCATGCCGGGCATCACCGTGACCTCGGGCCCGAAGGCGATGCGCGTCTTTGCGCCCTTCACGTCGGGATGGTCGAGCCCGGCGACCGCCACGATCTTGTTGCCGCGGATGAGGATGGCGCGGTTGTGCGTGACCGCCTTACCGTCGAACAGGTTCGCCGCCGTGATCACGGTCAGCGGCGCGACGTCGACCGTCGCGGTCTGTGCCGCCGCGCAGCCGAGCAGCAGTAGAAAAGAGATCAGGAACTTGCGCATTCTCTGTGCCTCTGTGTTGGGTTCTAGTCCTGGATGTACGCGTCGGCCTCGATCTCCACCAGCATCGCGGGGTCGATGAGCGCTTGGACCTCGACCATCGAGGTCGCGGGGCGGATCTGGCCGAAGAACTCGCCGTGCGCGCGCCCGACATCTTCCCACTGCGAGATGTCGGTCACGTACATGCGCGTGCGCACCACGTCCGCCAGCGTGGCGCCAGCTTTTTCGAGCGCGTCCTGGATGTTGCGCAGCGCCTGGACGGTCTGGCGGTAGGCGTCGCCGCGCACCAGCTTGCCGTCCTTGCCGGTCGCGGTCGTCCCCGAGACCCACACCATGTTGCCGACGCGCACCGCGCGCGAATATCCGACCACCGGCTCCCACGGAGTTCCGCTGGAGATGTTCTGGCGTGTCATGAGGCTGCCGATTGTAGTCGCGGCGGAAGCGCGCCTCAAAAGAAAAGCGGCGAGCCGAGGCTCGCCGCTTGAAACGACTGACCGGCTACGGCTTCTCGCCCGCCTGCACGTTGGCTTCGCGGAAGCTCTGCCGCACGCTGGCCAGGAACGGCTGCGCGTCCGCCGGCACCGGCTTGGCGCCCTGCAGGATCGAGCCGAAGCTCACGTTCTTCCCATAGAAGGCGTCCTGCGACTCGTCGTCCTGCTGCACGACCGCGCCGTTCAGGTCCAAGCCCGCGAACAGCCCGCGCGAACGCGAGTAGGTCAGGATGCCCGACTTCATGGAGATGTCGGTGTTCGCGGAGGCCTCACGGCCGACCGGTCCGGCCGCGACCGAACCCGACGCGCCCAGCTTGAACTTCGAGCTCATCAGGTCCTTCATGCCTTGGTCGTTCATGACCAGCATCACGACGTCGACCGCTTCGGCGCCGATCTGCGCGCCCCAGCTTCCGCCCGACAGCGTGAAGAACGCCGGCGCGCTCCAGGAGTTGCCGTTGCGGCAAGTCGCCACGCCGCGCCCGTGCTGGCCGCCGAAGACGAACCCGCCCTTGATCATCGAAGGCACGATGGCCACGCACTTCGCGTCTTTCAGCACGCTCTCCGGGATCTCGGCGTCCTGGGCTCCGGTGAGCTCTTTGAGGATCTGCGCCGAGTCGTTGAGGCGGTCGATCGCCTCCGCCTTCGGCCCCTGCGCCACACCCTGCGCCGCCGCGCCACCCGTCGAGGCGCTGTTCTCGCGCTGCGAGCAGCCCGCGACCGCGAGCAGGCCGGCCAAAATGAGAATTGCCACCAGTTTCTTCATGTCCAATGCACCCTTTCCCCATGCCGCGGCGTCCGCCGCTGGAATCCGGGACTACGGCTGCTTGGATGCCTCTCCCCGGGCGGGGTTTGGCAGCCGGAATGCCCCTTTCCAGCAGCTCCGGCCTGAGCTCCTGAAGGTATAAACCTGTGGCGCGCCGCCCTCGGCCGCGGCCTTCCGACCCCTGCCGACGACCTGTCCTGAGCGGGCTTCGGCCCGCGAAGGGACCTATGCATCCCCGCACTGGGCCCTGTTTTCCACCTCATCCACAACAAATCCCCGAATCGCACAGGGCCTCGCGGATTCACCCGATTGCTTCCTCCGCCCGGCGGCGGTACAGTCCGAAGCAGACACTCTCGTGAGCGCAAGCCCACAAACCTGCCCGCTCTGCCAGGGCACCGGCTGGAAGCCGGTGGCCAACGGTGGCGCCCGCAAGGTCGCGCGCTGCGACTGCCAGACCGCCGCCCGCGCCGAGCGCCTGCTTGCCGCCGCGCACATCCCGGCGCGCTACGAGCACTGCGAGCTCGAGAACTTCGAGACGCTCGGCCGCCAGCCCCTCGCCTCCGGGCTGCTCGCCGCGCGCCGCTTCGTCGAAGAGTACCCCGTGCATCGCGAGGGCCTGCTGATCGTCGGCGACATCGGCGTCGGCAAGACGCACCTCGCCGTCGGCATCTTGAAGCTGCTCATGCGCGACAAGAGCATCGGCTGCCTGTTCTACGACTACCGCGAGCTGCTCAAGGACATCCAGAACTCGTTCAACCCCTCCGTCGCCGAGACCGAGATGGACATCCTCCGCCCGGTGTTCGAGACCGAGGTGCTGCTGATCGACGAGCTCGGCGCCGTCAAGCCCACCGACTGGAAGTGGGACACCATCTCCGACATCATCAACCGCCGCTACAACGCGCAGAAGACCACGCTCTTCACCACCAACTTCCCCGACGAGGCCGAGTCCGGCATCAGCGGCAGCCACGACCTGCGCGGCCGCTCCGCCGCCGAGCGCGCCGCCCGCCGCGAGACCCTGGGCGACCGCATCACCGAGCGCATGCGCTCCCGCCTGCACGAGATGTGCAAGCTGGTCGAGATGCACGGCGACGACTTCCGCGTGAAGGTGAAGTCCGCCAGCTTCCGGTAACCCCTTTTTCACCACGGAGACACGGAGAACACGGAGATTTTTCTTTTCGCATTTCTCCGTGGATCTCCGTGCCTCCGTGGTGAAATGAGGCCGTGGAAGCCGTCCACATCGAGTTCTCGCCCGAGCGCGACGCCGCCATCTTCGAGGCGCTGCCCGCCAAGCCCGCCGTCTTCACGCTGCGCGGCGAGGAAGGGAGCGAGCCCTACGTCTCGAAGACCGCCGACCTGCGCCGCCGCCTCAAGCGCTTGCTTGCTCCGCCCGAAGGCCAGTCCAAGCGCCTGAACCTGCGCGACCGCGTCCGGACGATCGACTACCAGCTCACCGGCTCCGATTTCGAGTCGCGCTGGGCGCTCTACCAGGCGCTGCGCCGCGAGTTCCCCAAGGACTACGCCGACCGGCTGAAGCTGCGCCCCGCACCGCTGGTGAAGCTGAACCTCGACAACCCCTACCCGCGCGCCTATGTCACGCGCCGCATCACCAACCTGAAAGGCAAGTCGCAGTTCTACGGGCCGTTCCAGTCGCGCGCCGCCGCCGAGAAGTTCCTCAACGACTCGCTCGACCTCTTCAAGATGCGCCGCTGCGACTTCGACCTCAACCCCGACCCGCAGTTCCCCGGCTGCATTTATTCCGAGATGAAGATGTGCCTGGCGCCCTGCTTCCAGGGTTGCACCGACGAGGCCTACGTGGAAGAGGTCGCGCGCGTGCGCCGGTTCCTCGATACCGCCGGCGAGTCGCTCACTCGCGAACTCGAGGCCGAGCGCGAGAAAGCCTCGGCCGAGCTGGCCTTCGAGCAGGCCGCCGCGCTCCACGCCAGGCTCGAGAAAGTCCACGCCGCCGCGCACCAGCGCCCCGAGATCGCACGCCGCCTCGACCTGCTTCGCGGCCTCATCATCCAGCCGTCGTCGGAAAGCGGCTGCGTCGCGTTCTTCCTGCTCGAAGCCGGACGCCTGGCCGGCCCGACGCCGTTCCCCGTGCAGGACCAGGGCGAGGGCAAGCACCTCTCGATGGAGTCGCGCATCCTCGCCGCGCTCGACGCCGCGCCGCATCCCGCCGCCGGCCCGGCGAGCGAACTGGTCGAGCACCTCGCGTTGCTCAAGCGCTGGGTCTTCCGCACGCAGCGCGTCGGCGAACTCTTCCTCGCCGACGACTCCGGCGAGCTGCCCATGCGGCGCATCGTTCGCGGCGTCTCGCGCGTGTTTCGTGGCGAGAAGGAAGGCTCGTGGTCGGTGCCCGCCGGCCAGCTCCGCATCGAGCCGACGCTGGAAGAGCCGCAATAGGGCTTCCTCGACTCGCGCTTCGCGCTCGCTCGGAATGACAACCCGATTGAACTGTCATTCCGACCGACACGCGAGTCCCGCAGGGCGGGATGAGCGTGAGCGGAGGAAGCCCTATATAATCGCGGATTGTCCTCATGCGAACGAACCGTCTAGTCCGCTCCACCACCGTGCTGGCGGTGCGCCGCAACGGCAGCGTCGTCATGGCCGCCGACGGCCAGGTCACGCTCGGCGACAGCGTCATCAAGCACTCCGCCAAGAAGATCCGCCGGTTGCACAACGAGAAGATCATCGCCGGCTTCGCCGGCTCCACCGCCGACGCCTTCTCGCTCTTCGCCCGCTTCGAGAGCAAGCTCGACCAGTACCACGGCAACCTCGGCCGCGCCGCCGTCGAGCTCGCCAAGGAGTGGCGCACTGACAAGGTGCTGCGCCATCTCGAGGCGCTGCTGCTCATCGCCGACAAGGAATCCATGTACCTGGTCTCGGGCCAGGGCGACGTCATCGAGCCCGACTCCGACGCCTCGGCCATCGGCTCCGGCGGGCAGTACGCGCTCGCCGCCGCCCGCGCCCTGCTCGACAACACCGACCTCCCCGCCCGCAAGATCGCCGAAGAGGCCATGCGCATCGCCGGCAAGATCTGCATCTACACCAACGACACGCTGACGGTGGAGGAGCTGTGAGTTGAACGCCGTGACCAACGGCGCCGCCTGATTTTTATTACACTCTCTTGAGCCCGGCCACTGTGGACCGTGGACTGTGGACTGTGGACTAAGCATGGCCATCTACCTGCCCGCCACCGCCGAAGAGCAGCACGTCACGCTCGACGAGCTGACGCCGCGCGAGATCGTCGCCGAGCTCGACAAGTACGTCGTCGGGCAGAAGGACGCGAAGCGCGCCGTCGCCATCGCCTTGCGCAACCGCATGCGCCGCCAGAAGCTCACGCCCGAGCTCGCCGAAGAGATCATGCCGAAGAACATCATCATGATCGGCCCCACCGGCGTCGGCAAGACGGAGATCGCGCGCCGCCTGGCCAAGCTCGCGAGCTCGCCCTTCCTCAAGGTGGAAGCCTCGAAGTTCACCGAGGTCGGCTACGTGGGCCGCGACGTCGAGAGCATGATCCGCGACCTCATCGAGATCGCCATCGACATGGTGCGCGAAGAGAAACTGGAAGAGGTCGAGGACAAGGCCGAGCTCAACGCCGAGGAGCGCCTGCTCGACCTGCTCTTGCCCGGCTCGCGTGCCGGCGAGACCGGTGCCTCGGCCGTGTTCCTCGAGGGACAGGTCGAGCCGCAATCGCGCACCCGCGAGAAGCTCCGCCAGCAACTGCGGGAGGGCAAGCTCGACGACCGCATGGTCGAGCTCGACGTCCGCGAAAAATCCTTCCCCGCCTTCGAGATCATCTCCAACCAGGGCGTCGAGGAGATGGACATCAACGTCAAGGACATGCTGCCCAACCTCTTCGGCCAGCGCACCAAGAAGCGCAAGATGAAGGTCTCGGAAGCGTTCGAGTACCTCATCCAGGAAGAGGAGCAGCGCCTGATCGACATGGACCAGGTGCAGCGCACCGCGGTCGAGCGCGCCGAGAACTCCGGCATCATCTTCCTCGACGAGATCGACAAGATCGCCGGCCGCGAATCCGGCCACGGGCCTGACGTCTCGCGCGAAGGCGTGCAGCGCGACATCCTGCCCATCGTCGAAGGCACCACCGTCAACACGCGCTACGGCATGGTGCGCACCGACCACATCCTGTTCATCGCCGCCGGCGCGTTCCACGTCTCCAAGCCGAGCGACCTCATCCCCGAGCTCCAGGGCCGCTTCCCCATCCGCGTGGAGCTGCAGTCGCTCACCATGGAGGACTTCGTCCGCATCCTCACCGAGCCCAAGCTCTCCATCGTGAAGCAATCGACCGCGCTGCTCGAGACCGAAGGCCTGAAGCTGGAGTTCACCGAAGAAGCGCTCTCCGAGATCGCGCGCTTCGCCTTCCGCGTGAACGAAGGCACCGAGAACATCGGCGCGCGCCGCCTGCACACCATCATGGAGCGCGTGCTCGACGAGATCAGCTTCAACGCCCCCGACATGAAGGAAAAAGACGTCAAGGTCGACGGTGACTACGTCCGCAAGATGCTCGCCGACATCGTCAAGGACCAGGACCTCTCCCGCTACATCCTGTAGCGCCCAACGAAGTTGTCGCCCGGCCGCCCTCGGCCGGGCATTTGTTTCGGGTTACAATGCAACCGTCTCCCAAGGCTGCGCCCGTCGGTGCGCCTCTCCTCCAACCTCTCCATTTTTTGGCTGCGCTCGCGTGCAAATTCCCCTGCCTCCCTCGTTCTTAGACAGGGCCGGCTGCGCAAACCGGCACGGAGGAGAAAGTGGAAAGCATTCCGCAAGCAGCAGTGAATCCCCCTGTCCCGCACAAACGGAACTATCTCGTCGGAGCTCTTGTCGGGCTCGCCTTGCTGGCGGTCCTGGTCGCCATCTCAGTACCGAACCTGCTCAGCGCGCGCCATTCAGCCAATTCCTCGTTCGCCTTGGGGCGCATGCGCACGACACAAGAAATGGCGGCTGCCGACCTGCCGAGCGCCGGAAGGGCCGAATTCAGGAAAGTCATCCAAACGGTCTCGCTCGACATGCGGGTGGAGGACCCGGCCAGGACCCTCGACCGCATCGAGGAACTGGTGGCCTCGGCCGGCGGGTACATCGAGAAGTCGGAGCTGCTCGGCTGGGAATCGAGCGCTCGCAGCGCCAACGTCGTCCTCCGCGTGCCCGCGGCGCGGCTCGATGCGATGCGGCGCAGCCTGCGCGCGCTCGGTCTGCGCGTTGAGAGCGAGAGCGTCCAGAGCACGGACGTCACCGCGCAATACGTCGACCTCGAAGCCTCGCTGCGCAACTTCCGCGCGGAGGAGGAAAGCTACCGCACCATCATGCAGCGTTCGGGCGCTATCAAGGACACGCTCGCAGTGGCCCAACAGCTCGCCGACGTGCGTGGCCGCATCGAGCGCACCCAGGCGGAGCTGGCATTGCTTTCGAAACGCGTCGAGATGGCGACTATCTCGGTCTCGCTGCGCCCCGAGCTGCCCATCATGGAGCGCGCTTTTCGCTGGCATCCGCTTCAGGTCGTGAAGGAGTCGTTCTACGACGGCCTCGAGGGCTTGGCGGGATACGCCGACACGATGATCGCCATCCTCTTCCGCCTGCCGGCGATCCTGCTGTGGCTCGGCACGTGGCTGCTGGCTGGCTGGGTGGCGTGGCGCCTCGTGCGCTGGGCGTGGCGGCGCTTCTTCGGCCCGGCGGCTCCCGCGCCTGCGGCGGCGTGATTCCGGGTCGTGTGGGCGCGGAAGCTGTCCCGCGCCCATACTTCGTCTCACGCGGCGCTTCTGATACGCTGTTGCGCTTCCCATGCGAGTCTCTGTCGTCGTCCTCATGCTCGCTGCTGCTGCGCTGCTCGCCGGATGCGGCGTGCCGGGCGCGCCGCTGCCGCCCTCGCTCGACCTGCCCCAGCCGCCCGCCGACCTCAAGGCCACGCGCAAGGGCGACAAGGTCACGCTCACCTGGACCGCGCCCGCCAAGACCACCGACGGCGCCCTGGTGAAGCACGTCGGCGAGATCAAGGTCTGCCGCTCGCTCCAGCCCGCGATGGACAAGTGCTCCGAAGCCGTCGGCGACCTGCAGCCCGGCTTCTTCAAGCCCGGCGCGGAGGCCTCCTACATCCACACGCTCGCGCCCGACCAGCAGAGCGAGGCCTTCGCCACCTACGCGGTCGAAGTCCTGAACTCCCGCGGCCGCTCCGCCGGCCTCTCCAACCAGGTCCGCGTGCCGCTCGCGCGCACCTTCCCGGCGCCGCAGGTAAGTGGCCGCGTCACGCCCGACGGCCCCGAGCTGCGCTGGCGCCCGATGCAGGGCTGCGCCGCGCCTGATTGCGTCTTCCGCGTCCGCCGCCGCCTGAAGGATGATCCGCCCGCGAAGGAAGCCGTGCTCACCGACGTCGAAGACCGGCGCGCGGACTCGCGGCCCGACGTCGACTACGACCTCAAGCTCACCGACCAGCTCGCCGAGTGGGAGAAGACCTACGTCTACCGCGTCACGCCCATCACGCGCGTCCAGCAGTCCTCGGGCGCGGTCGAGGTGGAAGGCGAGGACTCGCAGCCGGTCGAGGTCTTCGCGCACGACAGCTTCCCGCCAGCGGCGCCCTCGGGCGTGCAGGCCGTCTACTCCGGCCTGGCACAGCAGAAGTTCATCGACCTGACCTGGGCGCCCAACACCGACCCCGACCTCGCCGGCTATCACGTCTATCGCCGCGAGGAAGGCGGCCAGCTCCGGAAGATCTCGACCGAGGTGGTGAAGACGCCCGCCTTCCGCGACGGCGACCTCCAGCCCGGCCGCACCTACTTCTACAGCGTGACCGCGGTCGACCTGCGCGGCAACGAGAGCGCGAAGTCGCCGGAGGCGAGCGAGCAGGTTCCGCAATGAGATACTGTCGTTTCCAATCGCCGAGTGGCCCCGCCTGGGGGATGATCGAGCGCCTCGAAGGCAAGGACGTCATCACACGCCTGCTCACCATGCCGGAAGACGTGGCGAGCTTCAGCGTGGCCACCAACGGCGCCCACCTCACCGCCATCCCGCTCGACCAGGCCAGGCTGCTCGCGCCCGTCATGCCGTCGAAGATCATCGGCGTGGGCCGCAATTACAAAGACCACGCCAAGGAGCTCGGCAACGAACCGCCCGCCGAGCTGCTGACGTTCCTCAAGGCGCCCTCGACCGTGATCGCGCCGGGCGCCACCATCGTGCTGCCGAAAATATCGGAGCGCGTGGACTACGAAGGCGAGCTGGGGGTGATCATCGGCCGCCGCTGCCGCAACCTCGCCGACGACGAGGACGTGAAGCCCTACATCCGCGGCTACACCTGCGTGAACGACGTCACCGCCCGCGACCTCCAGCACAAGGACGCGCAGTGGACCCGCGCCAAGGGCTTCGACACCTTCTGTCCGGTCGGCCCCATCGTCACCGACGACCTCGACCCCACCGCCGTCCAAGTCACTACCAAGCTGAACGGCGAGACTAAACAGTCCGGAAACACGAAAGATTTCATCTTCCCGGTCGCGCTCGTGATCCGCGCCGTCAGCCGCGTGATGACGCTGCTCCCCGGCGATCTCATCACCACCGGCACGCCCGCCGGCGTCGGCCCCATGAAGCCCGGCGACGTGGTCGAGGTCACCATCCCGGGCGTCGGGACGCTGAAAAATCCCGTCGCCGCCGAGTGAAGCGCCGCGCGCGAGTCGTGCGACAATAAGGGCACTCCCATGAAATTCTTCATCGACACCGCCAACCTGGACGAGATCCGGAATGCCGCCGCCATGGGCATCCTCGACGGCGTGACCACCAACCCGTCGCTGATGGCCAAGGAAGGCAAGCCCAACAACAAGGAAACCATCCGCGAGATCTGCGAGGTCGTCGGCGGGCCCGTCTCGGTCGAGGTCCTCGCCACCGACTCCGGCGCGATGTGCCGCGAGGGCCAGGAGTACGCCTCGTGGCACAAGCACGTCGTCGTGAAGCTCCCCACGACCAAGGACGGCGTGAAGGCGTGCAAGTGCCTCGCCGGCCAGGGCATCAAGGTCAACATGACGCTCTGCTTCTCGCCCAACCAGGCGCTCATCGTCGCGAAAGCGGGCGCGGCCTACGTCAGCCCCTTCATCGGCCGCCTCGACGACATCAGCGAGAACGGCATGGAGCTCATCCGCCAGATCCTCACCATCTACCGCAACTACGGCTTCCAGACCGAGGTCCTGGCCGCCAGCATCCGCCATCCCATGCACGTGGTCGAGTCGGCCATGGCCGGCGCGCACGTCGCCACCATCCCCTTCAAGGTGCTCGACATGATGTTCAACCATCCCTTGACCGATAAGGGGCTGGCGGCGTTCTTGAAGGATTATGAGAAAGTGAAGAAGTAGGGTTATCGCCGGATACCAGCCGACCGGCGTCTCGCATACAGTTTCTGGGCCCCAGCACCTGGCAGCTATGACCTCCCTTCGTCTGCTTCCCTATTACCTCGGCGGCGCCGCCGCGATCGCGGCCATCGCCGGCTACACCATCGCGCGCATGCGGCGCAAGACGCCGGAACAGCGCGAGCGCGAGCGCCGCACGCGCATCGCGCAGCTCGGCCGCATCACCGACGGCACCGTGATCGACGTCAGCGAACTCCAGCACAACGGCTCCGGCGCGCTCCAGTTGCTCATCTACCAGTACGACGTGGCCGGCGTGTCGTATGAAGCCTCGCAGGACGTCACGCACCTCCGTCCCTTCGTCGACCTTCACACCTGCCGCATCGGCGTGCCCGCATCGGTGAAGTACGACCCGCAGAACCCCGGCAACTCCATCGTCATCGCGGAGAGCTGGAGCGGCCTGCGCAACGCCGCCGCCTCCCCCCGCGGCGTGTAGCGCCCTCGACGCCACCGGATTGCCGGCGTCTCGCCGGCAGGGCGGCGGCATCCTGCCGCCGCTCGCATCCCGAGCTGCGCGATTGGTCGCCAACCTGCACCACGCGCGGGGCGTCTCTAGTTACAGGGAGGACTCCCACAGGAGGTTCCATGGCACGCAAGAAAGGCAGCAGCCGCAGGTATGGCAAGAAGGCCGCGAGCGAGGTGCGCACCGAGATGCGCCACTACAAGCGCGGCAAGCATGGCAGCCGCGTAAAGAGCCGCAAGCAGGCCATCGCGATCGGTCTCTCCAAGGCGCGCAAGAAGGGCGCCAAGGTCCCGCGCAAGAAGGCGGCCTAGGCTTCTACATCATTCGGATGTGTAGCGCCCTCGACCCGAGGGCGCTTGTTTTTTTCGGTCACCTCCCAAAGTAACGCCGCAATTCTTACCTGCTCTCATTCCTTTTGACGGGTGCGGCTCGCCGGCCGGCCTCGATAACCCGCCACTTTCCAGCTACTTACGATTGGAACCCAAGCTGCTCCTCTTCCTACGGACCCCAGGGCAACTTCATGTCTTCCGGTAGCGGAGGAGAACCATGCAGTCCCGCAACAGATCTCTGTTCGTTTCTGTAGTGACTCTTATCACCGCCGCGCTGGTGCTTGCCGGCTGCGGCGGCGGCAAGGCCACCGTCAACGGCTCGCTCCCCATGGGCACCGTCAACACCAGCATCAGCGACCCGCCGACCTGCTCGAGCGCAAGCGGCGGCCCCTACCAGCACGTCTATGTCACCGTCCGTTCCGTGATGGTGCACCAGAGCGCGACCGCCGATGCGAACGCCGGCGGCTGGCAGGAGTTGGCCCCCGGCCTGGCGAACGCGCCCAGGCAGATCGACCTGCTCGGCAATCCTTCGAACCAGTGTTTCCTGGCGCAGCTCGGCGCGCAGCAGATCGCGGCCGGCAGCTACCAGCAGATCCGCATCATCCTGCTGGGCAACAACCAGGCCAGCCAGCTCACCACCAACGCCTGCGGAGCGAACGCGGCGAACTGCGTGGTGCTGAACCCGAGCGGCTCGGTGCAGCCGCTGCAGCTTTCGAGCGAAGCCAATACTGGCATCAAGATCCCGTCGGGCCAGATCGCCGGCGGGCGCTTCACCGTTCCGGACGGCGGCGTGGTCGACCTCAACGTCGATTTCGACGCCTGCGCTTCCATCGTGGCGCAGCCCAACGGGCAGTTCCGGCTGAAGCCGGTGCTGCATGCGGGCGAGGTCTCGTTGCAGACCAACATCATTAGCGGCAAGGTGGTGGACTCCGCGACGTCGCAGCCCATCACCGGCACCACCATCGTCGCGCTCGAGCAGCGTGACGCCGCCACCGGCGTCGACCGCGTCATCATGCAGACGCTCGCCGACGCCCAGGGCAACTTCAGCTTCTGCCCCGTGCCGGAAGGCGCCTACGACCTTGTCGCCGTCTCCATCAGCGACACCGGCGTCGCCTACGCGGCCACGGTCACGACCGGCGTCACGGTCGGCACTGCGATGGGGAATATTCCCATGGTCGCGCAGACAGGAGCGAACACCACGCAGGGCTCGATCACCGGCCAGGTCAGCACGGCGGGCGCATCGGGCGGCGTGGCGGCCGACATCACGCTCGCGGCCACCCAGCCGCTGACCATCGGCGGCTCCTCGACGCTCGTCACCATCCCGCTGGTGCAGCAGTCGTCGTCCACCGCAACCTTGACGACGGCGAGCGACGCGGCCTGCCCCGCAGGCACGTTCTGCGCCACCTACACCGTCAGCGTGCCGGCGGCGAACCCGAACGTCGGCGCCTTCAGCGCCGGCGGCACCACCTACACGCAGGACACCGCCAACCCGGTGAACTACACGATGGACGCGCTGGCGTTCGTGCCGCTCTCCGGCTCGACGCCTGACTGCTCGCCGTCTGACGTACAGGTCAACACGCTCCAGGGCGGAGGCGCGCTCGCGGTCACCGCCGGCAGCAGCGTGACGGCAGCGACCCTCGCCTTCACCGGCTGTTCGTAGTCTGTGGGAGCGCCGGCTTCAGCCGGCAGGAGCGGCGGCATCTTGCCGCCGCTTCTGTTTTCGGAGGGGCGGCGTTCAGCGCCGCCTTCCAGCCCGCAAAAGAAGACAGGGCGCGACCGAGCGCCCGCCGCGGACGCGAAGGAGCACCCGAGAAAGCTATTTCTTGTGCTTCTTCTCCGGCTTGTGGTCGGGCTTGGCGTCCGGCTTCGAGTCAAGCTTCGCCTCGCCCTTCGTCTCTTTGGACGATTCCGCGGACGACTCCCCGCCCTTCGCGCCCTTGCGCGCGTAGTCTGTCACGTACCAGCCCTCGCCCTTGAAGTGCGCGGCGGGCGCCGTAAGCAGTTTCTCCACCGCGCCGCCGCATTCCGGGCACTTCTTGATCGCAGGGTCGGAGAACTTCTGGATCTTCTCGAAGCGGTGCCCGCACTTCTTGCACTGGTATTCGTAGATCGGCATCGCATGGGATTTTAAAGCATGGGTGGGCGCCGGCGACTCGCCGGCGCAAGGTGTATCCTGCGCTCGATGGCTGCTTCGTCCAGCAACGGCCGCGGCGTGCTCTACATCGTCGCCACGCCCATCGGCAACCTCGAGGACATCACCCTGCGCGCCCTCCGCGTGCTCAAGGAGTGCGACCTGGTCGCCTGCGAGGACACGCGCCAGACTCAGAAGCTCCTCAACCACTACGGCATCGAGAAGAAGACGGTCAGCTACCACGAGCACAACGAGCTGACCCGCGCCGCCGAGCTGGTCAAAGACCTGGAAGAGGGCATGTCCATCGCCGTGGTCTCCGACGCCGGCATGCCCGGCATCTCCGATCCCGGCTATCGCCTGATCTCGCTCGCCATCCGGCACCACATCCCGGTCATCCCGATCCCGGGCGCGTCGGCGTTCGTGGCCGCGCTCGCCGCGAGCGGCCTGCCCACCGATTCTTTCCGCTTCTCCGGCTTCCTGCCGGCCAAGCAGGGACAGCGGCGCTCGCTGCTGGAGGAGATCAAGGCCTCGCCGCGCACGCAGGTCTTCTACGAGGCGCCGCACCGCATCGTCGAGACGCTCGCCGACGTGGTCGAGCTGCTGGGCGCGTCGCGCCCGGTGGTGGTCGCCCGCGAGGTCACCAAGCTCCACGAGGAGTTCCTGCGCGGCCGCGCCGACGAAGTGCTCGAGCAGCTTCGCGCCAAGGGCGACGTGAAGGGCGAGATCACCCTGATGCTCGGTCGCGCGTCCGAAGTGGTCGACGTCCTGCCGGAGAAGAAGAGCATCGCCGCGCGCGTCCGCGAATTGCAGTCGGCCGAGCAGCTCGACGAGAAAGACGCCCTCAAGCGCGCCGCCAGGGAGTTCGGCGTCTCCAAGAGCGAGGCGTACCGGGAACTACAACGGACCAAGTAGCCGTGTCATGCTGAGCGCCCGCAGGCGCGAAGCATCTCACCGGTGAGATCCTTCCCCTCGACTTCGCTCGGGGTCAGGATGACACGGGCAACATTCCTGCATCCGCCATCGCACCCTGCCAATCAAACGCTGCATGGAACACGACCTCTCGCTCACCATCGCCGTCATCTGCCGCACGCCCGCTGCCCTCAACGCCCTGCTGCGCGACCTGCCCGAGCCCTGGACCCACGCCAACGAAGGCGGCAACACCTGGACCGCCTACGACGTCGTCGGCCACCTGATCCACGGCGAGCGCACCGACTGGATCCCGCGCGCACAGCGCATCCTCCAGCACGGCGAGTCCAGACCCTTCGACAAGTTCGACCGCACCGCGCAGGAGCGCGAGAGCAAGGGCAAGCCGCTCGCGCAGCTGCTCGACGAGTTCGCCGCGCTGCGCGCCGAGAACATCCAGAAGTTGCGCGGGATGAAGCTGAAGCCGGAAGACTTCGAGCGCCGCGGCACGCATCCCGCGCTCGGTCCGGTCACGCTCGGCCAGCTCATCGCGGGCTGGCCGGTGCACGACCTCACGCACCTGCACCAGCTCTCCCGCATCCTCGCGCACCAGTACCGCGAGGCCATCGGTCCGTGGGTGGTTTACATGGGCGTGATGCGCTGCGCCGGGCACAGCGACTGACGAGTGTCATGCTGAGCGCCGTCCGGCGCGAAGCATCTCACCGGCTGAGATCCTTCGCCCGCGACGGGCTCAGGATGACACCTGGTCAGGGTTTTACCGCCGCCAGCACTTCCTCCGCGTGCCCGTCGGCCTTCACGTTCTCGAACACTCGGACGATCTTCCCGTCGGGTCCGATGACGAACGTCGTGCGCGCGATTCCCTTCACCTTCTTGCCGTACATGTTCTTCTCTTTGATCACGCCGAAGGCGTTCGCGACCTTCTTGTCGGAATCGGCGAGCAGCGGGTAGTTCAACTCGTACTTCTGCTTGAATTTCATTTGCGCGGCCGGCGTGTCGCCGGAGATGCCGTACACGGTGAGCCCGGCCTTCTGGAGCTTTTGGAATGCGTCGCGGAACCCGCACGCTTCGATGGTTCAACCGGGGGTGTCGGCCTTGGGGTAGAAGAACAGCACCACGTTCTTCCCTTTCAGGTCTTTCAGGCGTACGTCAGCGCCGGTCTCGTCCGGCACGGTAAAATCAGGAGCCTTGTCGCCCGCTTCCAGCATGACTGGTTTCTCCTCAGCTCGCCGGTTATACCGCAAAGCCGCCGTCGCCGTCATCTGCGGCGCGCTTCTTACGGCCGCGTGCGCCCAGATGAAGCGCTCGCACCAGCTGCGCGCGCTCGCCATCGTCGAGCTCTACGGGCCGAAGGCCAGCCCGACCGGCGGCCGCCTCATCCCGGTCGCCATCCTGGTGGGCGACAAGTGGTACGACGCCGGCACGTACAGCGCGACGCCGCGTCCGCTGGCGCTCGACTACGGCACCGTCTACGAGGCGCTGCGCGACGGCACGCCGGAAGGCTTCTTCACCGTCGGCGCCGCCAAGCAGCAGAAGGGCGAGTGGTACGGACTGGGAAAGTGGGAGTCGCGCGCGCAGCTCGAGGCCGCGGAAAAGGCGCGCTCCGCCGCCGAGCGCGAGCGCACCCGCACGCTCAACGACGACGACGGCCCGCCCAGGCTCCGCAAGCCCGGCTCCTCCGACACGGCGAAGCCCGCGCCGGAAGCGCCCGTTTCCAGCGAGCCCGGCGGCAAGCCCAGCTCGCCGCGCGCCGAGGCCGAGCGCGTCCACCCGGTGCAGCCCGAGCAGCCCATCACGCCGCACGATCTCGACCCCGACCGCCCCACGCTGCGCCGCGGTGGCTCCAGCTCCGCCAGGCAGACGCTCGAGCTTCCCGCCCAAACCCCGGCGAGCACAGCCGGTGCCCCGAATGCCCCGGCCCGCGAAGTCCTCATCGGCGTCTCCGACCCCGACGGCACCGGCAACACCCGCGACTACCGCTTCCCATGGAAGCCCGAGGAAGAGAAGGCGCTCAAGGCCAAGGCCGTCACGCTCGCCGAAGCCGAGCTGAACAAGTACCTGGCAGCGCGCGCGCCGGCGGCGAAGGCGATAAAGAACCCGAAGTCAAAGGCCGCGGGCGCGGGCGCCCGCGCTGCCCATTTCTCGCGCGTCGAGGTCGCCGCCTACGACTTGAACCTCGACAACAACGCCGAGCTGGTCGTGACCGGCGTCTCCGGCGACACCTACGTGACCTTCATCGCGCGCACCGACCTCAGCTTCGTGCCGCAGAAGGTCTTCGCCAACGTCACCGACAAGGACCACCTCGACGCCGTCCCGCGCATGGAGCTGGTCGGCCCCATCGACGCCGAGGGCCGCGGCCGCGCCGAGCTGCTCTTCCGCCTCGTCTCCGACGCCGGCTACCGCTACGCCCTCTATACCGTCTTCCGCGAAGAAGCGTTCCCCATCTGGAAAAGCAGCCTCTACAGCTCCGAATGATGTGGCGCGCTCGCCCTCGAGCGCGCGGCGCGGCCTAGCTCATCCAGTCGCGGAACGTCTGCGCCAGCAGCCACACGTTCAGCGACGCGATGAACACCGCGACCGTCCACGCCAGCGCCTTGATCCAGGCCGGGTTCACGAAGCGGCCCATCTTCTCCTTGTCGCTGGTGAACATCACCAGCGGGAAGACCGCGAAGCTCAGCTGCATGCTCAGGATGACCTGGCTCAGGATCAGCAGCTTGGCGGTGCCGCTCTGCCCGTAGAGCGCGGTCACGATCACCGCCGGCACGATGGCGATGCCGCGCGTGATCAGCCGCCGTGCCCACGGCTTCAGCCGGATGTTCAGGAAGCCTTCCATCACCACCTGGCCGGCGAGCGTGCCGGTGAGCGTGGAGTTCTGCCCGGAGGCGAGCAGCGCGATGGCGAACAGCGCGCTCGCGCCCGTCACCCCCAGCAGCGGCGTCAGCAACTGGTAGGCCTCCTGGATCTCGGCCACCTCGTTGTGCCCGCCGCGGTGGAAGACCGCCGCGGACAGGATGAGGATGGCGGCGTTCACGAACAGCGCGAAGGTGAGCGCGACCGCCGAGTCGATGTTGTGGAACTTGATGGCCTCGCGCTTCGATTCGTCGTCCGGCAGCACCTGCCGCGTCTGCACCACCGCGGAGTGCAGGTAGAGGTTATGCGGCATCACCGTCGCCCCCAGGATGCCGATGGCGATGTACAGCATCTCGCGGTTGGAGAAGATCTCCGGCGTCGGCACCAGGAAGCCGCGCGCGATGCCCGCCAGCTCCGGCCGCGAGAAGAAGATCTCCAGCGCGAAGCACGTCCCGATGATCGCGGTCAGCGCGATCACGAACGCCTCGATGTACCGAAACCCCTTGTTCTGCAGGAACAGGATGATCATCACGTCGAGCGCCGTCAGGCACACGCCCACGATCAGCGGGATGTCGAACAGCAGCTGCAGCGCGATGGCCGAGCCGATGACCTCCGCCAGGTCGCACGCCGCGATCGCGACCTCGCACAGCACCCACAGGCCGAACGAGACCGGCTTGGAGTAGTGGTCGCGGCAGGCCTGCGCCAGGTCGCGCCCGCTCACCACCCCCAGCTTCACCGACAGGCTCTGCAGCAGGATCGCCATCAGGTTCGACAGCATGATCACGAACAGCAGCGAGTAGTTGTAGCGCGAGCCCGCCGCCAGGTCGGTGGCCCAGTTGCCCGGGTCCATGTAGCCGACCGCCACCAGGAACCCCGGGCCCGCGAACGCGAGCATCTTGCGCCAGAAGCGCGCGTCCTTCGGGATCGGCATGGAGGCGTAGACCTCCGGCAGCGACGGCGAGGCCGCCGGGTAACGCCATCCGTTGATGCGGGCCGCGGGTGTGCTCATGAGATCGGGAACGTGCAGCAGCTTAGGCTGGGTATAGTAACACGAGTAAACTATAGTTAACTAGCGGCGCGTGCGGGCGCCGTTCTCCGCCGGGCCGGCCACCCACACCTTCTCCGCCACCGGCTTGCCCACCGAGACCTGCCCCGAGTCGGTCGCCACCGTGACCGTCTGGTCGTAGTTGGTGGCCACCACGCGCAGCCGGCTGCCCGGCCGCAGCTTGCGGTGCTCCAGGAACTCCAGCAGCTTGCGGTCGCGCTCGTACACGCTCCCGATGCGGTAGGTGCGGCCCGCTTCCGCCTCCGCCAGCGGGATGAGCCCGCGCTTGCGCCGCGCGGGCGCGCTTTCCGGCACCGTCAGGTTGCCGTGCGGGCACAGGCCTCCCGGCCCAAGCTTTTCCGCCAGCTTCTGCTCGAAGGCCGCCGAGACGGCGTGCTCCAGCCGCTCGGCTTCGTCGTGCACCTTGAACCACTCCATCCCGAAGATCTCCGAGAGCATGCGCTCGATGAGGTGGTGCCGCCGGATGGTCCCTTGCGCGATGCGGCGCCCCTGCGCGGTGAGCTGCACCCGGCCGTCGCGCGCCACCGAGACCAGGCCGTCTTTCTTCAGGCGGCGCAGCGCCATCGTCACCGCCGGCGGCGAGACGCTCAGCCAGTGCGCCAGCGTCGCCGAGATCACGCTCAGCCCTTCGCTCTCGGCTTCCATGATCGCCTTGAGGTAGTCCTCTTTCGAGATGGTGATACGCGGCACGGTGCGAGCATTATAGCCCCCACCTTAAGCACGGTTAACGGCGATTGACACTCCGGCGCGCCGCCCAATAGCCTAGTCGCTTCCATGTTGAGGCGTCTTGCGGGCATGGGGCCCGGGAGCCCGCAGCCGAAGTCCCGGGCGGAGCGAGGGAACTCAGTGAAGGTGCTGGTCATCGGCGGAGGCGGCCGCGAACACGCGCTGGCGTGGGCGATCCGCAAGTCTCCGCGCGTCGAGCAGGTATGGTGCGCGCCCGGCAACGCCGGCATCGCGCAGGACGCCGAATGCGTGCCGCTCGACGTGGCGAGCGTGGACGCGGCGCTGGCGCTCGCGCAGCAGCTCCAGCCGGACCTCACCGTGGTCGGCCCGGAGGTGCCGCTGACCGCCGGCGTGGTCGACGCCTTCCTCGCGCGCGGCTTGCGCATCTTTGGACCCACGCGCGCCGCCGCGCAGCTCGAATCGTCGAAGAGCTTCGCCAAGGAGTTCATGCGGCGGCACAACATCCCGACCGCCCACTACGCGGTCATCCCGGACGAGAAGGAGCTGAAGGACGCGCTGGCGCACTTCTCCGCGCCCATCGTGGTGAAGGCCGACGGCCTGGCGGCCGGCAAGGGCGTGGTCATCGCGCAGACCAAGGACGAGGCCGCCGCCACCGCGCGCGAGATGCTCTCCGGAAAGCTGCTCGGCGCCGCCGGCGCGCGCGTCGTGCTGGAAGAGTTTCTCGAGGGCGAGGAGCTTTCCTTCCTGGTGATGAGCGACGGCGAGCGCGTGGCGCCGCTGGTCGCCGCGCAGGACCACAAGCGCGTCGGCGACGGCGATACCGGCCCCAACACCGGCGGCATGGGCGCCTACTCCACCGATTCCCTGCTCGAGCCCGCGATGCGCGACTGGCTCATCCACCACGTCGCGCAACCGGTGGTCAGCGGCATGAAGGCGGAAGGCGCGGAGTATCGCGGCATCCTTTATTGCGGCCTGATGATGACGCCGCGCGGCCCGATGGTGCTGGAGTTCAATTGCCGCTTCGGCGACCCCGAGACGCAGCCCATCCTGATGCGGCTGGAGTCCGATCTCGTCGACGCCTTCGAGGCCTCGGTCGACGGCCGCGTCTCCGACGGCGACTTCAAGTGGTCGCCGGACGCGACCTGCTGCGTCGTGCTCGCCTCCGGCGGATACCCCGGCGACTTCGCCAAGGGCAAGGTCATCACCGGGCTCGACGCCGCCGCTCAGGTCGCAGGCGCCATGGTCTTCCACGCCGGGACCGCGAGGAACGCTGCCGGCGACGTGGTCACCGCCGGCGGACGCGTCCTGGGCGTCACCGCGCGCGGCGCCTCGCTCGAGCAGGCCGTCGCGCGGGCCTACGAAGCCTCCGCGCTCATCAAGTTCGACGGCATGCATTATCGAAAAGACATTGCGGCGCGAATGTTGCAACCGGCCGCGAAGAAATGATTCAACGCAGAAGCGCAAAGCGCGCCGAGGATAAGGAAGAAAGGCCTCGGCGAACTCCGCGCCTCGGCGTTGAAGAAAAACTAGAGAGAGGAACGAATGTCAGATAAGCCGCAAGTAGCGATTGTGATGGGCAGCGACTCCGACCTGGAGATCATGAACGAGGCCGCCAAGGCCCTCGAGGGCTTCGGCATCGCGTACGAGATCGACGTGACCTCGGCGCACCGCGCGCCGCGCAAGACGGGCGACTTCGCGCGCTCGGCCGCCGGCCGCGGCATCAAGGTCATCATCGCGGGCGCGGGCGGCGCCGCCCACCTCGCCGGCGTCATCGCCGCCGAGAGCACCCTGCCGGTCATCGGCGTGCCTATCCCGAGCGTCCTGAACGGCCTCGATTCGCTGCTCTCGACCGTGCAGATGCCCGCCGGCATCCCGGTCGCGACCGTCGCCATCGGCAAGGCGGGCGCCACCAACGCCGGCATCCTGGCCGCGCAGATCATCGCGCTCGGCGACCAGGCCATCGCCGAGAAGATGAAGGCGCACAAGGAGAAGCTGGCCAAGGGCGTGGAGGAGAAATCCGCCAAGCTCAAGGCCGCGCGCGGAAAATGAGCGAGCCCGGCCTCAGCTTCCGCGAGCTGCTCGACTACACCGACGCCGAGTCGCGCCGCTGGAAGGAATACTTCCAGAAGAACCCCGCGGCGTTCGAGCTCGCCACCGATGTCCGCGGCGCGAAGAACGTGCGCGAACTGGTCGCGCACATCTTCATCGCCGAGCTTATCTTCGGCTGCGCGGCGCTGGGCGAGCCGCGCCCGGATCTCGAGCAGCTGCCGCAGTCGACCGTGGACGAGGTCTTCGCCATCGGCGAAGCCGCGCGCAAGAAGATGCGTGACTTCATCGCGCAAGCGGGCGAGAAGGAACTCGCGGAACAGGCGCCCTTCGGTCCCGCCGGCCAGGTCAGCAAGCGCAAGATGCTGGGGCAGGCGCTGACGCACGGCATGCGCCACTGGGCGCAGCTCGCCACCGACCTCCGCCGCGCCGGCTACCCCACCGACTGGATGCACGATTGGATCATGAGCCCCGCGGTCCGATAGCCGGCATGAACAATCGTGAGACCACGATGAACGGTTCAGGGCGTTACAGCTTGAGGTTCTTCAGGTACTCCCGCAGCCCGTCACCCAGGTCCGGCCGCTTGAGCGCGAACTCCACCGTCGCTTTCAGGAAGCCGAGCTTGTCGCCGGTATCGTGCCGCACGCCCTCGAAGCGATAGCCCAGCAGCTTCCCCTTTTTCGCCAGCCCACGCAGGCCGTCGGTGAGCTGCAGCTCGCCGCCGGCGCCCAGCGGCGTCTTCTCGAGATATTCGAAGACGTCGGGCGTCAGGATGTACCGCCCGATGACGGCCAGGTTCGACGGCGCATCCTGCGGCTTGGGTTTCTCGACCAGGTCCCTGATCTCGTACAGCCGCCCGCCGAACTTCCCCGGCACCGGTTGCGCGTCGAGCACGCCGTACGCCGAGATGCCCGGCCCATCCACCTGCTGTGTCGCGATGACGGCCGAGCCGGTCTGCTCGTAGACCTCGGCCATCTGCTTGAGGCAGGGCGTGCGCGCGTCGATCACGTCGTCGGCGAGCAGCACGGCGAAGGGCTCGTCGCCCACCAGTTCGCGCGCCATCAGCACCGCGTGGCCGAGCCCCATGGCTTCCTTCTGGCGCACGTACGCGACGTGGATCATGTCGCTGATCTGCCGCACGATGGTCAGCAGGTCGTGCTTGCCGCGCTCCTCCAGCATCTTCTCCAGCTCGTAGCTGACGTCGAAGTGGTCTTCGATGGCCGACTTGCCGCGCCCGGTGACGATGATGATCTGGTCGCAGCCCGCCGCCAGCGCTTCTTCCACGCCGTACTGGATGATGGGCTTGTCGACCAGCGGCAGCATCTCTTTCGGCTGCGCTTTCGTCGCGGGGAGAAAGCGCGTGCCCAGACCGGCCGCCGGAAACACCGCCTTGCGAATCTTCTTCATTGCCGATCGCCAATCGCCGATTGCCGATCTTCACGGCGCTTGGAAGTCTTACGAGATGCGACCAGAATGGCCGTGAGTTGGCGAGCTTCGTCCATCAGCTTGACGAGCTTGGCCGCAGGCAGCAATCCGGCCTCAATGATCATCTCCAGCCAGAATACGGTCTCATCGGCTTCGTCTTCGGCGACGCCGAGGCGCGCGATGAACTCTGCGTGCGAACGCGCGCGACATGCCGAGCGATAGTTCGCGGCCACCGAACTGCTCGATCGGAGCACTTGTCGAGCAATCACCTGCGATGCGGCGGAGCGCGGAAGCGCATCGGCCATCTTGAACACCCGCACGGCAAACTTCCTGGTTCTTTGCTTCAACTCGGCTGGATCCATGGCGCGGCCATTCTAGTCCTGGGGCCCACCCAATCGGCAATCGGCGATTGGCAATCGGCAATCAGGCGACCCTGACTTCTTCCGCAGCCAGGTCGCTCAGCAACTCTTTCAGCCGCGTGAGCACATCTTCGGGCCGCGTCGATTTGAGCTGGAATTTCAGGATCCCTGCCGGCGTGAACTGCGCGCCGCGCTCCTGCGCCACGAAGTGCGCGAGCTTGTCGGCGTCGATGTTCGCCTTCTCGGTGAACTTCACGTTCACGACGTCGCGCCGGCGGTCGATGCCGGCCACGCCCACGCGCTCGGCCGCGAGCTTCAGCTCGGCGTAGGCTAGCAGGTTGCGGACCGCGGCCGGCATCTCGCCGTAGCGGTCGGCGAGCTCGTCGCGCACGTCGCCGAGCTGCTGCGCGGTCTCGACCGCCGCCACGCGCTTGTACATCCGCAGCCGCTGGTTCTCCTCCGCGATGTACTCCGGCGGGATGCGGATGTTGAGGCCGAGGTTCAGCTGCGTCTCGGCCGCTTCCTCGCTCACCTCGCCCTTCAGCTCGCGGATGGTGCGCTCCAGCATCGAGGTGTAGAGCTCGAAGCCGACGGCGTCGATGTGCCCGCTCTGCTCTCCGCCCAGCAGGTTCCCGGCGCCTCTTAGCTCCAGGTCGAGCGCGGCGATCTTGAAGCCGGCGCCGAGGTCCGAGAATTCCTTGAGCGCGGCCAGCCGGCGGCGCGCGATGGCGGTCAGCTCCTGCTCCGGCGGCACCAGCAAATACGCATACGCGCGGCGGTTCGAGCGCCCCACGCGCCCGCGCAGCTGGTAGAGCTCCGAGAGCCCGTGCCGGTCGGCGCGGTTGATGAGGATGGTGTTGCACAGGGGGATGTCGAGCCCGTTCTCGATGATGGTGGTGGCGATCAGCACGTCGGCCTGGTGGCGCACGAACGCATACATCACCTTCTCCAGTTCGTGCTCGCTCATCTGTCCGTGCCCGACGAGGATGCGCGCCTTCGGCGCCAGCTCGCGGATCTTCTCTGCGATCTCGTAGATGGAATCCACGCGGTTGTGGACGAAGTAGACCTGGCCGCCGCGGTCGAGCTCCTGCTCGATGGCATTCTTGATCAGCTTCTCGTCGAACGCAGCCACGACCGTCTGGATGGCGATGCGGTCCCGCGGCGGCGTCTCGATCACGCTCATGTCCCGGAGCCCGACCACCGCCATGTGCAGCGTGCGCGGGATGGGCGTCGCGCTCATCGTCAGCACGTCCACCTCCTTGCGCATCTGCTTCAGCCGCTCTTTGTGCCGGACGCCGAAGCGCTGCTCCTCGTCCACGATCAGCAGCCCGAGGTCCTGGAACACGATGTCCTTCGAGAGCAGGCGGTGCGTGCCGATGAGCACGTCGACCTTGCCCTGCGCCACGCGCTCCACGATCTCCTTCTGCTGCTTGGGCGAGCGGAAGCGCGAGATCATCTCGACCGTCAGCGGGAACTGCTTGAAGCGGTCTTGGAACGTCTCGTAGTGCTGGAAGGCGAGGATGGTGGTGGGCGCGAGCACCGCGACCTGCTTGCCGTCGCTCACCGCCTTGAAGGCCGCGCGCATCGCGACCTCGGTCTTGCCGTACCCCACGTCGCCGCACAGCAGGCGGTCCATGGGCTGCGGCGACTGCATGTCGCGCTTGATGTCGGCGATGGCCAGGTCCTGGTCCTCGGTCTCGGCGAACTCGAACGCGTCCTCGAATTCCTTCTGCCACTCGGTGTCGGCGGGGAAGGCGTGGCCTTGCGCGGTCTTGCGCGCGGCGTAGAGCTTCAGCAGCTCGTCGGCCATGTCTTTCATGGCCTTCTTCACGCGCGCCTTGGTCTTCTGCCACGCCGCCGTGCCCAGGCGGCTCAGCGCCGGCTTCGCGCCCTCCGCCGAGCGATATTTCTGGATCAGGTCGAGGCGCGTGAGCGGCACGTAGAGCTTCGCGCCCTCGGCGTACTCCAGCACCATGAACTCGGCCTTCGCGCCCTCCTGGTCGATCTCGCGCAGCCCCACGTACTGGCCGATGCCGTGCTCCACGTGCACCACGTAGTCGCCGACGGCGAGGTCGCGAAAGTCCGACATGAACGCCGCGGTCTTCGACTTCTGCTTCAGCGGCCGCGCGGCGGCAGCTTCCGATTCGTCGAACAGGTCGCGCGACCCGAACACGGTGAGCTTCGCTTCGGGCAGCTGGACGCCGTCGGGCACATACGCGCGCACCAGCACCGTCGCGAACACGTCTTCGGTGAAGTACGCGGCTTCGTCGAGGAAAGTCTCGCCGCCGGCGGTGCCGGTGCGCATCCCCATGCGGAACGGCACGTTGTATTCGGTGAAGATGTCGGCCAGCCGCTCCATCTCGCCGGTGGAGCCGGCGCAGAACAGCACGCGGCGCCCGTCCGCCGTCAGCCGCTGCACCTCTTCCACCAGCGCCGGCACGGCGCCATGAAAGCGCGGCGTGGGCTGCGATTGCAGCGTGATGGTCTCGGTGTCGCCGGTCTCGATACCGAGATGTTCCAGCGCCCCGCCGGCGCGCTGCGCGAGCGCGGCCTGCCACTCCTCGGCGGAGAGAAACAGCTCCTCCGGCTTCACCAGGTTCCCGACGCCCGACTGCTCGTGCGCGCGCTCCAGTTTCTCCCAGAAGACGTCGATCTCGGCAGTCACTTCGCTTGGCTCGTCCACGAAGACGACCGCTTCCGGCAGCAGGTCGAGCAGCGTCGCCGGAGCGCCCGCGACCGGCGCGTACAGCTCCCAGCCGGGAAAGACGCTCACGCCGGTCGCGACCACGGCCTCTTCCACCGTGGCCTGCGCGCCCGTGATGCGCCCGCCCGAGAGGCGCGCGTGGATGGCGGCCAGCGTCGCTTCGCTCACGGCGGTCTCGGTCAGCGGCAGCAGCACCGCCTCGTCCAGCGGGTTCTGCGAGCGCTGCGACGCCGGATCGAACTTCCGCAGCGACTCGAGCTCGTCGCCGAAGAACTCCGCGCGCACCGGCCGATCCATCTCGGGCGAGTACACGTCCAGGATGCCGCCGCGCACGGCGTACTGCCCCGGCATCTCGACCACGTCCACCTTCACGTAGCCGACCAGGTTCAGGTGCTCGACCAGGAGGTCGCTGTCGACGCTCTCGCCTTTGCGCAGCGTGCGCGCCAGCGCCGCGTAAGCCTCCGCCGGCCGCATCCGCATGAGCGCCGACTCCAGCGGCGCAAGCACGATCTCCGCCGCCCCCGTGGCGATCTTCCACAGCGTCGCCGCGCGCTCTTCCTGGATCTCGGGATGCGGCGACTGGTTCTCGAACGGCAGCACGTCGTAGGCCGGCAGCGCGATGGCGGCCTCCGGCTCCGCCGCGCCGGTCAGCTCGCAGAACGCGCGCACTACCGGCAGCAGCGCCTCCGCCGCCTTGTTGTTCCGGACGACGACCAGCAGCGGCTTCTGCCCCGCGCGCCGCAGCAGCGGAAGATGCAGGGCTTTGGCAGTCGGGGTGAGTCCAGCGACACGTATCCGCCCCGCGCGACCCTTCAGAGGGGGTATCGCACGCTTGAGGGCGTCAGACTTTTCCACGTCCACGAACAGTTCGCGGACGAATGGCTGGACCATGACTCAGCTTTGATTCTACCAGTGTGGCGCACGACGACGCCTGTAGGGTTTAAGATGCGGCCGCGTGAAACGCGTCATTAGAATCCGCTCCAGCACCATCCCCGGCTGGGTATGGGCATTGGTCGTGGCAAGCCCCTCGGTAGCACTCGCCGGCTACGAAGTTTGGCGGCGGACGCGCTTCGGCGAGAGTGTTCAGTGGGACATCGTTGGTTTCCTCATAGTGACCGCAGCCGTCTTGGGGCGCTGGATCATTCGGCGATCCGGCTTTGGCAGGTTCGAGGTAGACGCGCAAGAACTGAGATTCGTGCGTCCGTCCTTGTTCGGTACTAGTTCGCTGGCTGTAGGCCGTGCCGGGCTTGTCTCCCTGGCATTCAGGTTCGTGGAAAACTTCGGCAGTAGGGAAGCACTCGAGATAGTGACGGTATCCCACGGCGGCGATGAAAGGGTCTTGTCTCACACCAGCTACTATCCGCTGCTGCACGACTTGCCGGCTGTGGCGAGCGAACTCTCCGATGCCCTCGGAGTTCCAACGCGGCTCGTAGTCCGCGACACCGGAACCGGAGAGGTTGACAGACCTTGGAATGCGCCGCCTCCCACCCCGATCGGACGTAAGCTCGTCGCGCTGTCTTCTGCTGCATTGCCTTGGGTAGGAGGGTTCCTTATTTCATCTCTCTTTCCGAACCCCGGAACCGTGGCGGCTTGTGGAGCGGCCATACTCGCCGGCCTTGACGTGCTGCTCTATCGCACCCTTAAGGCCGATGCAGCCGCTCATGCTGAGCCGTTTCCCGCCGCCTCATTCTGGTCTTGGGTGATTCTCTCCCCGCTCTATTACACGGTAGCAGCGGTCCTCGCCCGCCATGCCTTCACGCGCTGATCGCGCTGCTATAGTGTTCCGTTCCCCATGCCCCGCAAGACCGACCTCTCCCGCAAGCTGCAAGAGCGCGCCGAGCGCGTGATCCCCGGCGGCGTCGATTCCCCGGTGCGCGCCTTCCGCGCCGTGGGCGGCGACCCGCCGTGGATCGTCCGCGGCTCCGGCTCGCACATGTGGGACGCCGACGGCAACGAGTACATCGACTACGTCGGCTCTTGGGGTCCGCTCATCCTCGGCCACTGCCATCCGGAAGTGACGCGCGTGATCGAGGCGGGCGCGCGCTCGGGCGCGAGCTTCGGCGCTTCCACCCCGCTCGAACTCGAGCTCGCCGAGGCGGTGCTCGACGCCTTCCCGTCGTGCGAAAAAGTCCGCTTCGTCTCGTCCGGCACCGAGGCGACGATGTCGGCCATCCGCCTGGCGCGCGGCTTCACCGAACGCAAATACCTGGTCAAGTTCGAAGGCTGCTACCACGGCCACGCCGATTCCCTGCTGGTCAAGGCCGGCTCCGGCGTGGCGACGCTCGGCATCGCCGGCTCCGCCGGCGTGCTCGACGAACTCGCGCAGTTCACCCTCGCGCTCCCCTACAACTCCGTCACCGCGGTCGAGCAGGCGTTCACGAGGTTCAAGGGGCAGATCGCGTGCGTCATCGTGGAGCCGGTGGTCGGCAACATGGGCTGCGTCCCGCCCGCGCCGGGGTACCTCGAAGCGCTGCGCGAGATCACGCGGCGCGACGGCGCGGTGCTCATCTTCGACGAGGTGATGACCGGCTTCCGCGTCTCCTACGGCGGCGCGCAGCAGCTCTACCGCATCAAGCCCGACATGACGACGCTCGGCAAGATCATCGGCGGCGGGCTGCCGGTGGGCGCCTACGGCGGCCGCGCCGAGATCATGAACACGGTCGCGCCCCTCGGCCCCGTCTACCAGGCGGGCACGCTCAGCGGCAACCCGCTCGCCATGGCCGCCGGCCTCGCGACCCTGAAGCACCTGAAGGCGCACCCCGAGCTTTACACGCGCCTGGAATCGCTCGCCGGCGTGCTGGTCGAGAAGGTCTGCGCCGCGGCAGAAGAAGCGGGCGTGAAGCTGATGGCCAACCGCGTCCGCTCGATGTTCACCTGGTTCTTCCAGCCGGGGAAAGTCACGGACTGGGATTCGGCGGCGAAGTCCGACACCGCCGCCTTCGGCAAGTGGCATCGCGCGATGCTGGAGCGCGGCGTCTACCTGCCGCCCTCGCAATTCGAGGCGGCGTTCCTCTCCGGCGCGCACACCGAAGACGAGGTGCGGCTCACGGTAGAAGCGGCGCGGGAAGCGTTTCCTTCCCTATGACTTGTCATTCCGAGGAGCGTAGCGACGAGGAATCTGCTTCTTCGTCACGAAAAGCAGATTCCTCGCTTCGCTCGGAATGACAAGCCTAAGAGTCTGGTGACGCCCGCATCTCCGGCACCGTCACGAACTCGAACCCCTCGCCCTGGTAGCGCCGGATGAGTTCATCCGTCGCCGCCACCGTGTGCACTCGGTCGGCCCCGAACGCCAAATGCCCGCCATCGTGCAGCAGGATGACGTCGCCGCCGCGGATCCGCCGCGCGGCCTTCTTCACGATGGCCTCCGGGCTCTTCGCCGACCAGTCCCAACAGGTCACCGACCACAGGATGGGCTCGAGGCCCAGCGCGCGCGCGGTCTTCAGCGTCGCTGGCCGCCGCGCGCCGAACGGCGGCCGGAACAACCTCGAGTGCGCGCCCACGGCCTGCGTGAGCGCGGCTTCCGTCTTCTTCAGCTCCGACTCGAGCGTCGCTTTCGAGGTGAACACCAGGTCGGGGTGCGACCAGGTGTGGTTGCCGACCACGTGCCCGCGCGCCGCGACCTCGCGCGCGATCTCCGGGCGCAGCTCCACGTACCGCCCGATCAGGAAGAACGTCGCTTTCACGCCATGGCGGTCGAGCACGTCCAGCAGCTTCTGCGTCCACGGATCGTTGGGGCCGTCGTCGTAAGTGAGCGCGAGCTGCTTCCCCCTTCCCGGCGTCCCGCAGAAAGCCGGACCGAACAGCTGCGACTGCGGCGCCCGCGCCCCGTAGGCGAACACACCCGCGGCGGCGCCCGCCGCTGCGACTCCGGTGATCAGTTCGGAAAGCACTGGAAGGGATTCTATTACGCGCGTTCCGGGGGCGAGCGCGCTCCACGCTTATTGCCTATCGCTTATTGCTTCCATCACACCCGCTTGTTGCGCTGCACGTCGCGCACCCCCGGCAGCTTCCGCAGCCCCGCCACGATGCGCTCCAGGTGCTTCAGGTCCTCGGTGTCGATGGTGACGTCGATGGTCGCCTGCGAATCCGCCGAGCGCGCTTCGATGTTGCGGATGTTGGTGTTGTCGTCGGAGATGACGGCGGTGACCTGCTTCAGCATGCCGGCGCGGTCGTCGCAGTAGAGCGTGAGCTTCACCGGGTAGGTGGCGGTGCCGTCCGACTTCCGCATCGCCGCCCACTCCACCGCGATGCGCCGGTCGGGCTCGTACATCAGGTTGAGCACGTTGGGGCAGCCCTTGGAGTGCACCGCGACGCCCTTGCCGCGCGTCACGTAGCCCACGATCTCCTCGCCGCGGATCGGGTTGCAGCAGCGCGCGCGATAGATCAGCAGGTCGTCGGAGCCTTTGACCTTGAGCGCACCCACCTCGGGCGTGCCGCCGAAGACCCGCCGGATCACGCTGCCCAGGCCGGAAGGCTGCGTGTCGTCGGGCGTCTGCCCCATGGATTCGGGGACGAGCCGCCCCAGCACCTGCCGCGCCGAATACTTGCCGAAGCCGATGCCGGCGATCAGGTCGTCGGGCCGGCCCAGGCCGTAGTCGCTCGCCAGCTTCTGGAAGCTCTCTTCCGAGATCTCCTTGAGCGCGACCCGGTATTTGCGCGCCTCTTTCTCAATCAGCTTGCGCCCGATCTCGATGGCGCGCTCGCGCTGGTGGATGTTGAGCCAGTGCTTGATCTTGTTGCGCGCGCGCGAGCTGCGCACGAATCCCAGCCAATCGCGGCTCGGCCGGTGGCCTTCCTTGGTCAGGATCTCCACGATGTCGCCGTTGCGGAGCTTGGTGCGCAGCGGGACCATCCGCCCGTTCACCTTCCCGCCGGTGCAGCTGTTACCCACCTCGGTGTGCACGGCGTAGGCAAAGTCCACCACCGTCGCGTCCCGCGGCAGGATCACCACCTTGCCCTTGGGCGTGAAGGTATAGACCTCTTCGGGATAGAGCTCGACCTTGAAGGTGGAGAGGAACTCGCCCGGGTCGGCGATGTCGCGCTGCCAGTCCACCACCTGGCGCAGCCACGCCAGCCGCTGCTCGTCCTTGGCGGAGACGGGCGCGCCGTCCTTGTACTTCCAGTGCGCCGCGATGCCCTCTTCCGCGATCTTGTGCATCTCCTCGGTGCGGATCTGCACCTCGAAGGGCGTGCCGCTCTCCGACATCACCGTGGTGTGCAGCGACTGGTAGAGGTTGGCGCGCGGCATCGCGATGAAGTCCTTGATCCTGCCCGGCACCGGCCGCCACATCTGGTGGATGGCGCCCAGCACCGCGTAGCAGTCCTTCACCGACGCGGTGACGATGCGGATGGCCAGCAGGTCGTACACCTGGTCCACCGCGATGCGCTGCCGCTGCAGCTTCTGGTAGACCGAGTAGAGCCGCTTGATGCGGCTCTCCACCTTGGCCGCGATGCCGTTCTCCTTCAGCTTCTCGCGGATGACGCCCTCGATCTGGTCGAGGAACTGCTCGCCGCGCTTGCGGCGCGCCTCCACCGCTTCGCGGATCTGCTTGTAAGCGATGGGGTCGAAGTACTGGAAGGCGAGGTCTTCGAGCTCGCCGCGCACTTTGCCCATGCCCAGCCGGTGCGCGATGGGCGCGTAGATCTCCAGCGTCTCCTTGGCGATCTGCTCCTGGCGCTCCGCCGGCAGCGCGGCCAGCGTCCGCATGTTGTGCAGCCGGTCGGCCAGCTTGATGAGGACGACGCGGATGTCGTCCACCATCGCCAGGATCATCTTGCGCAGGTTCTCGGCCTGGCGCTCCTCGCGGGTCGCGAAATCGATCTTCGAGATCTTGGTGACGCCCTCCACCAGCTGCGCCACCTGCTCGCCGAACTCCTTCTTGATGTCCTCGGTGGTGACGGTGGTGTCTTCGACGGAGTCGTGCAGCAGCGCGGCGGCGATGGCGGTGGGGTCGAGCTTCAGCTCGGCGAGGATGCCGGCGACTTCCAGCGGATGCGTCAGGTACGGCTCGCCCGAGGCCCGTGACTGGCCCTTGTGGTGCTCGAGCGAGTAGTCGTAGGCCTTGCGAATGATCTCCACGTCGTCGTTGGGACGGTTCGCGCGCACCTTCTTCAGCAGGTCGCGGAACTTGGTGACCGTGAGTACGTTCGTGGCGATCTGATGACGGAGCGTCGCCATCTAGAAGATCTCCACCGAGGCGGCGAGGCCGGCTTGCCCGCCGAGCCGCCTGCCCAAAGGCCGAAGGGCAGCTCGCGCCGCGAGATCGCTCAGCGGTTCTAAGGAAAAAGAAGCCGCGATCGGATGTCGCAACGTGGCCATACTGGATTATAGCGAGTAAATCTGCGGCTCCCCGCGATTCCCTCTTGCCGGAACCGCCCACAGCACGGATAATCCCGCCGCTCCCGGGGGAGGATCCGCCCTATGTTCTGCGCGAACTGTGGAACGAAGAACGCCGATTCTGCCGCGACGTGCACGACCTGCGGCAATACGCTGGCCCGGCCCGTTTTGGCGCTGCGCCGCGAGGGAGACAACCTCGTCATCCCTATCGGCGCCTCGCTGCCGCCCTATTGCGTGAAGTGCGGCCAGCCCTCCGCCGGCGTCGTGAACAGGAACTTTGGCTGGCACCAGCCCTGGCTGTATCTGCTCATCCTCTTCCCCGGACTGCTGATCTACGCCATCGTGGCCACCATCGTGATGAAGCGCCAGAAGATCCAGGTGCCGCTCTGCGACCCGCATCGTCAGCGGCGCCGCATGTACCTCGGCATCGGCTGGCTCCTGTTCCTGGGCTGCATCCCGGCGGGCATCTGGGTCGGCACCAGCGGCCCGGACATGGACGGTTGGGGAATGCTGGTCGGCTTTGGCGCATTCTTCGCCTCGCTGGTGCTGTTCGTCCTTGGCTCGCGCGTGATGGCGCCGAAGGTGATCACCGACGTTGCTGGTACGTACGGCGGCGTGAGCCCGGCGTTCCTGCAGTACGTCGAGATGCAGCCCCAGACCGCCGGCGCAGGCCGGTAGCGCAGGGGTTCAACTTCTGGAGGCGCGCTCCAAGCGCGCGTTCAACTCTTTGCGCGCGGGGCGCGCCGCGTTCGACAATAGCTCATGCATATCGCCGTGACGGGAGCTGCGGGATTCGTAGGGTCGGCCCTGGTGCCGGCGCTGGTGTGCGACGGCCACCAGCTCATCCGACTGCGCCGCGAGCCCCCCGCCCCCGGCGCGCCCGAGGTCTACTGGGACCCCGCCGCGGGGCCGCTGCCCTCGCTCTTCGAGGGCTTCGACGCCGTCATTCACCTCGCGGGGGAGAACATCGCCGGCCGCTGGACGAGCGAGAAGAAGCGGCGCATCTATGAGAGCCGCGTCACCGGCACGCGCCAGGTCGCCGAGTCGCTCGCCGAGATGGTGAAGCCCCCGCGCGTGCTGGTGATGGCCTCCGCCATCGGCTACTACGGCGATCGCGGCGACGAAGCGCTGACCGAGCAGAGCGCGCCGGGCAAGGACTTCCTGGCGCAGGTCGTGCAGGGATGGGAAGCGGCGGCGGAGCCGGCGGAGCGCGCCGGCATCCGCGTGGTCAAGCTGCGGCTCGGCGTCGTGCTGGCGAAGCACGGCGGCGCGCTGCCGCGCATGCTCACGCCCTTCAAACTCGGCCTGGGCGGCAACATCGGCAGCGGCCGCCAGTACTGGAGCTGGGTCACGCTCGCAGACGTGGTTGCCGCCTTCCGCTTCGCGCTCGCGACGGAAGCGCTGCGCGGCCCGGTGAATGTCGTCGCGCCCGAGCCCGCGCGCAACGCCGACTTCACGCAAGCGCTCGGCAAGGCGCTCCATCGCCCCACCATCTTTCCCATGCCCGCCTTCGCGGCGCGGCTCGCGCTCGGCGAGATGGCCGAAGCGCTGCTGCTCGCTAGCCAGCGAGTCGTGCCGGCCAAGCTCGCGGCCGCAGGATTTCAGCCCCAGCATCCTCGACTGGACGAGGCGCTGGCGCGTATCCTGAGCGCTTGAAGGAGCGGCCATGCCCGACGAGCGCTTTCCCGAGTGGGAGTTCGATCCCGACAGCCTGCGGGTGAAGGTCGACGTGACCGTCGCCGCGGACCTGGAGCACGTCAACGACGTGGTCGACGGCGTGCTCGGCATGATGCGCGCCATGCAGTGCGGCTGCGGCAAGGAGTTCGAGGTCGAGACCGCGCTGCGCGAATCGCTCGCCAACGCCATCATCCACGGATGCAAGAACGATCCTGGCAAGAGCGTGCAGTGCACGATCGCGTGCGACGAGGAGCGCGGCATGCTCATCGTGGTGCGCGATCCCGGCGAGGGCTTCGACCCGGCGCAGCTTCCCAATCCCACCCAGGCCGAGAACATCTTCGCCGACCACGGCCGCGGCATCTTCATGGTCAACCGCCTCATGGACCGCGTCTCGCACCACGCCGGCGGCACCGAGATCCGCATGCTCGTCAAAGGCGGCAAGCCGTGCGCCGAAGCCGACGTCTTCGAGAAGAGCTAGAAAGAAGACTTCAGACCTCAGTCTTCCGCTAGAGCGATGGCCGCGGCTGTGAGCGGTCTTCGGCTGAAGCCTGAAGTCTGACGTCGGAAGACTTATTTTTGGAAGAACATCTTCACCGCGACCGCGGCCAGCACCACCGCGAAGGTGCGCCGCAGCGCGACGTTGGAGAGCGTCTGCGCCCAGTGCCCGCCGAAGTAGGCCCCGATGAGCACCCCGACGGCCATCAGCAACCCGACTTTCAGGTTCACGTTGCCCGCGCGATAGTACTCCATGATGGCAAAGATCCCGCTGGGGCCGAGCAGCATCACCAGCGACGTCCCCTGCGCCATCTTCTGGTCCATGCCGAAGGCGTACACCAGGAGGGGGACGGCGATGACGCCGCCACCCACGCCGATCAGCCCGGCGAACATTCCCACGCCCAGCCCTGTGAGCAATGCCATCACGATGAGCAGCATGTCTTTCCTCCTTTACGCGAGCGAGCGGTAGAGCCCGCCGATCAGCTCTGCGCCCTTGTCGAGCAACTCCTGGTCCGGCATGCCGGCCGTAGCCCAGCCCTTCAGGATGCGGTCGATGGTGATCGCTTCCGTGCGGCCGTACTTCTCGTCCTTCAGGTCGGCGTCGTGGACCATCTCGGCCAGCAGCCGCAGCCCCCGGCCGCGCAGCTTGAATCCGCTCACCAGCGTCTCGAAGGTGCAGTGGTCGCCGCGATGGCCGAACCCGCCCGGCTGGTACATGTCGAACGGGATGGCTTCCGGCACGGCCGCCGCATCGCCCGCGAAGCGGAAGCGCGCCTTCGGGTCGATGAAGTTGCGGATCAGCCAGGCGGACGAGCAGCGGTCGATGCCCGGCCGCGGACGCGTGAGCCACACGCGCCCGGTAAACCCTTTCCTGGACGCCTTGCCCGGCGCCACCCTGGCCGGCGCCCCGCCCGCCAACTGCTGCAACGCTGCTTCCGCACGTTCGCGCATCGGACCTCCAAAGTAGTCGGTGTCGGTGATCTCCTGCATGCGCTTGCGGAGCCGCGCCAGCCCCGCCTGGCGGGAACGCGCGTCGGCGCGCGCCAGCGCCTTCGCGTCGCCGAGCAGGCGGGCGTAGTCGGCGCGCCGCGCCGCGACAAAGCGCGCGCGCAGCGCCCCGGGCTCCAGGCCGCCGACGGTGCGCACCCCCAGCACCGACGCCTCCCCGCGGTAGTGCCGCACCGCCTCCGCCAGCCACTCGAAGCGCTCGCGGTTCTCCGGCGAGTCGGGCAGCAGGTGGCCGCCGGGCCCGAGCGGCAGCGCGCCGGCGCGCTTCAGCCGCCGCCACACGTCCACGCGCCCGCTGGCCTGCTTGCTCGGCAGGCGAAACAGCAGCACCAGCCAGGTCGGGATCGCCTCTGCCATAGACTGATAGTACTATATCGTTTTGTGTTATATATCTAACATTCACGGAGCCGCCCATGCAGACCCAGCTCCTCCTCGTCAGCAACTCCACCGTGTTCGGCCGCGGATATCTCGACCATGTCGCCGAGGAGCTCCGCGAGCTGCTGCGCGGCGTCCGCCGCGTCCTGTTCGTTCCCTACGCGCTGTTCGACATGGACGCCTACGCCGCCAAGGCCCGCGCGCGCTTCGCCGCGCTCGGCATCGCGCTCGACTCCATCCATGACGTCGCGCCCGAGCGCCGCCCCGCCGCCGTTCAGCAGGCCGAAGCGCTCTTCATCGGCGGCGGCAACACCTTCCGCCTGCTCAACGCGCTCTATTGCGACGATCTGCTGGTGCCCATCCGCGAACGCTTCGCCCAGGGCATGCCGTATGTCGGCTCGAGCGCCGGCGCCAACGTCGCGGGTCCCACCATCAAGACCACCAAGGACATGCCCATCGTCCAGCCGCCTTCCTTCGACGCGCTCGGCCTCTTCCCTTTCCAGATCAGCCCGCACTTCCTCGACCCCGACCCGAACTCCCGGCACATGGGCGAGACCCAGGAGGAGCGCATCATCCAGTTCCTCGAAGAGAACACGACGCCGGTCGTCGGGCTGCGCGAAGGCTCGTGGATCGTGCAGTGCGGCGAGGTGGCGGAGCTGCGCGGGCCGCTGCCGGCGCGCACCTTCCGCCGCGGGCGCGACCCGTTCGAAGCCGCTCCCGGAACGGACCTGGTGCGGCTGCTGCGGAGCTGACCATGGCGAGACCGACCCTGTTGCTCTCCGCCGCCGAGACCGCCGCGGCCCTCGACATGGCCGCCTGCATCGCCGCGGTCGAGGAGGGTTTCCGCGCGCTCGGCGAAGGGCGCACGCCGCCTTCGGAAGTCCTCGCCCTCCACAGTGAGCAGGGCAGCATGCACGTGAAGGCCGCGCGCTGGCAGGGCTACTTCGTCGTGAAGGCGAACGCGAACTTTCCCGGTAATCCTGCGCAGCACGGGCTGCCGGCGATCCAGGGCGTCGTCGTGCTGTGCGACGCCGCCACCGGCGAGCTGCTCGCGCTGATGGACTCGAGCACGCTGACCGCGCTACGCACCGGCGCCGCCACCGCGGTCGCAGCGCAGTATCTCGCGCGCCGTGATGGGCGGGTCGCGGCCATCTGCGGCTGCGGCAAGCAGGCGTGGTGGCAGCTCCAGGCGCTGCGCGCCGTGCTGCCGCTGGAGCGCGTCTTCGCGTTCGACACCGACCCCGCCGCCGCCGAGCGCTTCGCCGAGCGCGTGCGACACGAGACGCAGCTCGAAGCGCGCGCCGCGCCGTTGGACGAGGCCGTTCGGTCCGCCGACGTCATCGTGACCTGCACCCCCGCCCGCCGCTTCTTCCTGCTCGCCGACGACGTGCGCCCCGGCGCCTTCGTCGCCGCCGTGGGCGCCGACAACGAACACAAGCAGGAGATCGAGCCGCGCCTGTTCTCGCGCAGCAAGGTGGTGTGCGACAGCGCCGCGCAATGTGCCCGCATGGGCGACCTGCATCACGCCCTCGCCGCGGGCGCCATCCACCCCGGCGCGGTGCACGCCGATCTCGCCGAGGTCGTTGCCGGAAAGAAGAGCGGACGCCTCTCCGGCCAGGAGATCACGCTGTTCGACAGCACCGGCATCGCGCTCGAAGACGCCGCGGCAGCAGCGCAGATCTACGAGCGCGCGCTCACTGCACGCGCAGGAACCGAATTCCGCTTCTGAAATCTGCTGAGGAACCCCAGGAACGCGGCCGAACGTCAAAGGCCGCGGCCGAGGGCGGCCGCGGTATCCCATCATGCTGCGCGCCGCGCCGGTCTCACGCCGCGACGCGGCTTCCGCTTGTGCCACCACCACGCTCCCAGCGCCGCCAGCGCGCTCACCACGGCCAGCGCGATGCCCGCCCACAGGATGGGCTTGTAGTAGCGCGAGAAGAACCCGAGCAGCTGCCTGCTGTAGTGCGCTCCCAGCCAGGCAACGAGGAAGTAGCGGATCCCGCGGCCGATGGCGAGCGAGGCGAAGAAGCGCCGCAGCGGCAGCTGGAGCGCACCCGCGGCGGCCAGGAAGGGTGACAGCGGGAATGGCGGCGGGATGAGCGCCGGCACGATCAGCGCCCACGGCCCGTGCTTCTCGAAGCTGTGGTTGATCTTCTTCAGGCGCTCCTTCGATACCTTCTTCTCCAGCCCTTCCTTGCCGCCCTTGCGTCCAAGGCGATACGTCGGGTAGGCGCCGGCCATCCCGCCGATGGTCGCCATGATCGCGTAGTACCACCACCAGCTGGGATGACCGGCCGCGAGCACGATCGTCAGCAGGTCCATGCTGCCCGGCATCGGGATGACGGAGTTATCGAGGAAGGCGAGCAGGATGAGCCCCGGTCCGCCGAGGTGGACGAGCCATCCCCAGGCGGACTTCTTCGCCGCTTCGGTGCCTGCCGCCGCGAGCCAGTACATGGCTGCTTAGAGGTGCGCCGGGCGCGGGATGTTGGCGGCTCAGAAGCTGACGCGGTAGAGCACAGTGAGGGAGCGCCCGGGGGCGTCGACCCCCCAGCTGATGCCGCGGTACGTGCGGTCGCCGATGTTGCTGAAGTCGAGCATCAGGCTCTGGCGCTCGCCCAGGCGCACGCCGCCGCGGAGATTGAACGTCACGTAGCCGGGGACCGCGGCATAGAGCGGCGCCGCGAGCAGGCCCGGCCCGAGCACGCGGAGCTGCACCTCCGCCAGCGTCTCGCCGGTCGCGAGCAGCACGTCGTCGGGCGTGCCGAAGGCGAGGTCCGGGCCGGGGCCGGTCCAGCCGCGCACGGTGGCCCCGCGGCGGAAGAAGTTGGCGATCTGTGCGGCGCTGCGCATCGCGCCGGTGCGGCGGTCCTCGAGGTCGAGGGTCGAGAGGCGGTCCTGGCGCGCGGCGGCGTGCAGGTAGGGCTCGACCCACCAGCGCGACTTGGCGTCGCTGTAGCGGACGTGGAAGTAGCCGTCGGGCGCAGGCGTCCCGCCCTCGATGTTGGGCGGCGATCCGGTGCGCTCGTCGGCAGCGTGCAGGTACGTGGCGAGCCCGCCGAAGGACCAGCGCGCGTTCAGTGTGACCTCGGTGCGGTGCTCCACACCCCAGATGCGCGCGTCGTCGAAGTTCGCGCGCACCAGCACCGGGTTGGTGGCGGCGGCGACGAAGACGGCGCCGCCCGGCGTCTGCGCCGTGATGGTCTCGCCGCCGATCGCAGTGCCGACCGCGCCCGCCGGCAGGATGAGCGCCTGCTTGGTGATGTTGTCGTCGATCTGGTTGACGAACACCGCGGTCGAGGAGTTGAGCCAGCGCGTGGAGATGCGCACGCCGCCCTCGTAGCTCATGCTGGTCTCCGGCTCCACCTGCACGACCGGCCGCCCGGTGGAGAGGGCGGTGGCGGCGGCGGAGTCGCCGATGGTGGCGCCGAGGCCGGCGACCTCGGGCGCGGCGACCTCGAAGCCGGAGCCGGTGAGGCCGAGCGTGCCGAGGTCGGTGATGTGCGGCGCGCGGAAGCCGCGGCTGAAGTTGCCGTAGAGGCTGAGCCAGGGCGCCGGCGTCGCGAGCACGGCGGCGCGGAAGGTGACGTCGCTGGTGCGCAGCGCGTCGTTGGGCCAGAGCGGCGGCGCCAGCGGGCTGTCGGCCGCGCGCGCGCGGTACGAAGCCGCGCTGTAGCGCACCGCGCCCACGAACTGCAGCTTCTGCGGGATGGCCTGCCACACGTCCTGCAGGTACGCGCCGCCGCTGCGGTAGAGCGCGTTGTCCGGCACGCGGCCGCGGCGGACGGCGACCGTGCCCGTGACCGGGTCGAAGGCGTAGGCGGGCGCGCGCACGCGCTCGTGGTAGTACTCGGCCCCGAAGATCAGGTCGTGGCGCGCCAGCTTCTTGTCGAGCAGTCCGTGGACGCCGTGCACCGAGGTCCGCTCGCGCTCGTGCGTGATGGCGCCGCTGGGATTGCCCTGCCCGCCCTGGTTCACGCGCTCCTCACGCTGCGCGTTGAAGGAGTAGCCCACGCTGGCGCGCGTGAACCAGCCGGCGTTGAGCCGCTCGAAGCGCGCGTAGAAGAAGTCGTCCATCAGGTTGCGCAGGTCGGCGACCAGGTTGCCGTCGCCGCCCAGCAGTTGGTCGTAGCGCTCGCCGCCGTCCTGCTGCCCGCGGCTGTAGTGCGCGGTGAAGTAGGAGTCGGTGGCGGGCGTCCAGTAGAGCTTGGCCATGCCGCCGTAGGCGGTGAAGGCGGTGTCGGGCAGGCGCGGGCCGAAGAACAGGTCCGAGGGCAGCCCGAAGAAGCGCGTGACGGCGGCGTGCGAGTCCACGCCCTGCCCGGGACGCAGGCGGTTCGCGCGGCGCGCATCGAGGTTCGCGACCACGCCGGCGCGCTTGCCGCCGGCCGTGACCTGCGCGCTCGAGCCGTAGCCGGCGTCGGCCACGCTGGCCAGCGCGGTCCACGCGCCGTGGAACTGCAGCCCGTCGGTCCCGATCGGCGGCGCCAGCGTGAGCAGCTGCACGGTGCCGCCGAGCGAGTCCGAGCCGTACTGCGCGCTGTTGGGGCCGCGCAGGACCTCGATGGCCTCCAGGTTCGAAACGCTGTTCAGGTTGAGGAAGGTGTTGACGCCGCCGCGCGCCGCCGCCGTGGAGTAGCGGACGCCGTCCACGAACACGTTGACCTTGTTGCCCGTGAGCCCGCGCACGAAGATGCCGCCCATCACCGGCGCGGTGCGCTGCATCGCCAGGCCCTCTTCCTCCTGCGCCGCCTGCACCAGCACCAGCGGCGCGCGCAGCTCCATCTGGCTCGCGCTGATGACGTTGGTCGCCTGCGAGACGGCGGAGATCTCCTCCACCTCACCGGCCAGCGCCGTGACCGTGACCTGCTGCGCGACCGGCGCGATCGTCAGCCGGACCTCGAGCGCCTTCCCCTGCGGCACGCGCACCGCCAGCCGCTGCGCGCTGAATCCCGGCGCTTCTACCTGCAGCACGTAGTCGCCGGCGTGGATGGCGGTGAGGCGAAAGCGTCCGTCGCTCGCGCTCGAGGCTTCGGCGACCTTGGCGGTGCTGGACAGCAGGCTCACGCGCGCGCCCGCGACCGGGGCCTCCTCGCCCGAGGTCACGCGGCCCTGCACGTCATCCGCGAAGGCCCCGGGCAGGGCGGCGAGGCAGAGCCACAGGCCGGCACAGAGGCGTCGCAGCATGGCCTTCAGAGTGTCAACCAGCCGGCGCGCGGCGGTCAAACGCCGCGAGGCAGCATGGCTGCTGCTCTGCTCATCAGATTGGGTGCGGTCCTGCCCTCATGTCGGAACACGAGATCGGCTCTCTTACCCTCGTCCTGCTGTTGATCCTCGGCCTGGCACACCTGCTGGGGTGGCTGTTCGTGCGCCTGCGCCAGCCGCGCGTCGTCGGCGAGATCTTGGCCGGCGTGCTGCTCGGCCCCTCGCTGCTGGGACATTTTGCCCCCGGCCTGTTCGCGCGCCTGTTCGAGACCGGCACGCCCGCCGGGGCGAAGTACCAGGTCGTCGTCGGGTTCGTCTACAACCTCGGACTGCTGCTGCTGATGTTCCTCTCGGGCGCGGAGACGCGCCAGCTGTTCTCGCGCGAGGAGCGCAAGGAGGTCGGCTGGCTGGTCTCGGTCGGGACCGGCACGCCCTTCCTGCTCGGCCTCGCCATCGCGCCGTTCCTGGCGCTCGACGCTCTCAGCGGACCCAACGGCAATCGCTGGTCGGTGGTGCTGGTGCTGGCCATCGCGGTCGCCGTGACGTCCATCCCGGTCATCTCGCGCATCTTCGCCGACCTCAAGATCCTGGGCACGCGCTTCGCGCGGCTCGTGCTGGGTGTTGCGGTGATCGAGGACATCGTGCTGTGGGCGGCGCTGGGAGTCGCCACCGCGCTCGCCGGCCAGGCCGCGCTCGACGCGCTCGGCATGGGCGCGCACGTCGCCAAGACGCTGGCCTTCTTCCTGCTCGGCCTCACCGTGGCGCCGCGCCTGGTGAAGCGCTTCAACAAGGCGCGCTTCAACGTCTTCGCCTCGAACTCGCCGGTCGGCTACGTGATGGCCGTCCTGCTGGCCTACTGCGCCGTCGCGGGCGCGCTCGGCGTCAGCCTGGTGTTCGCCGCCTTCCTCGCCGGATTCGCCGTCGTCCACAAGAAGCGCCGGCTGTTCGCGGAATCGCTTGAGGCCATCGGCAAGTTCAGCTTCGCGGTCTTCATCCCCATCTACTTCGCCATCGTCGGCTGGCGGCTCGACCTCTCGAAGTCGTTCGCCTTCGGCATGCTGGCGCTGTTCCTGGTCGGGAGCTGCGTGCTGAAGCTGGTCTCGGTCGCGGCGGGCGCGCGCCTCGCGGGCTTCCGCGGGCTCGACATCGTGAACCTCGCCGTCGCCACGAACGCCCGCGGCGGCCCCGGCATCGTGCTGGCCTCGGTCGCCTACGACGCCGGCATCATCAACGCGGCCTTCTACACCACGCTGGTCCTGTCGGCGGTGCTCACCTCGCAGGCCGCGGGCGCGTGGCTGGAGTACGTCCTGCGCAAGGGCTGGCCGCTGCTGAAGGACGAGAAGGTGGAAGCCGCTCCGGCCGCGGTTCCCGCGCCCGAGATCGCGGCCTAGCTCCGCCCCTTCGGGGCTCGAATCCTCGTCGCCCTGTCCTCCCAGCCCTTCCGGGCCGGGCTATTGGCGACCGCGACTTCGGCGCTCGCTCGTTCGCCCATCAGAATCTTTGCCCAGGCGAGAACGCGCGTAGCTCGACCGGCAGCTCC